>NZ_JBHVYI010000005.1:0-109913 GCF_042880975.1 Streptomyces sp. NPDC058289 | reverse complement strand
ACTGGTGGGGGGTGGTGGTGGGGGACCCCCGCTTCCCCATCTGCATCTTGCACCTGCGCTTCTCGGAGCGCCCCGGGGTGGAGCCCCCGCGGGGGGGGGGGGGCCCCCGCCGCATCGACCGCTACGACGTCACCGTCGTCGTGCAACACCTCCGCGAGGGCATCGCCGAGGTCCTGCACAGGGCCGGCATCGCACCCGAGCGGCTCCTGGGCGTCGGCATCGGCGTTCCCGGCATCGTCGCGCGGACCGCGGGTGGCGCCGTCGTCCACGGTCAGACCATCGGCTGGGACGCGGTTCCCCTGGAGCGGATGCTGCGCGACTCCCACCTGCTGCCCGAAACCGTCCCGTACTACATCGACAACGGGGCCAAGACCCTCGGCCAGGCCGAAATGTGGTTCGGCGCCGGACGCGGGGCGCACAACGCCGTCGTCGTGCTCTTCGGCTCCGGAGTCGGCGCCTGCGTGGTCAGCGACGACACGCGGACCGGACGCGCCATCGAGTGGGGCCACCTGACCGTGCGCGTCCGCGGACGCCGCTGCCGCTGCGGAGCCCAGGGCTGCCTGGAGGCGTACGCGGGGGCCGAGGCCCTCCTGGAACGCTGGGCCGAGGCAGGCGGACGCCCGCCGGCCGACGCCGACGAGGAGACCGCCCTGACCGCGATGCTCGCCGCCGCCTACCCCGAGCCGGGCCCCGACGGAGCCGCTCCCCGGGCCGACACGACCGCCCTGGCCGTCCTGGAAGAGACCGCCGAATACCTCGGCGCGGGATTCTCCGACCTGATCAACCTCTTCCAGCCCGAACGCATCCTCGTCGGCGGCTGGGCCGGCCTGCAGCTCGGCACCCGCTTCCTGGACTCCGTACGGTCCTACGCCACCTCCTACGCCCTGTCGTACCCGGCCGCCAACGTCCGCATCGACCTGGGAACCTTCGGCCCCGACGCCGTCACCGTCGGCGCGGGAATCCTGCCCCTCGCCGACTTCTTCGCCCGCGGCGGACACCGCACGGAACCCGAACGCGAGGAGCCGCTCCCGGCCTGGCGGACCACGCTCCAGGAGCGGGCGGCACACTGACCCCCCGGCCCACCCCGCAGCCTGCGAGGTGGGCCGACCGGCACCCGGGCGCCATCGCTCCGGAACCGGGCGCTACCGCTCCAGAGGGGCGAGCCCGTCCCCGGCCGGAGACACCCGTCGCCCCGCATGGTCGAAGACGTACAGCTGCGCGAGATCGACCAGGAGCGGGATCTGCGCCCCCACCCGCACCCGGACGTGCGGTCCCGTGCGCACCACGAGGTCGCTGCGCACCGCCCCCAGCCGTTCCGCGGCGACGCCCGCGTCGGGCCCCCGGGGAGATTCCGGCGGCGCGTCCAGGACCGCCACCGAGCCGGACAGCCGTTCCACGGCCCGGGCCCTGAGCCGGCCCAAGCCGCTCTGCTGCCGCCTGAGGCTGCGCCCGGGAGCGGCGGCCGGCCGCCGCGCCGACTCCAGATCCGCCACCACCGCGGGGCGCGAGCCCGTGTCCACGTGGACCAGCGCCTCGTGCCCCTGGTACTCGACGTGCTCGACGATGCCCGTCATCGCCACCTCGCCCGGCCGTGCCTGGCTCGGCGGTGCGATCCGGACCGCCTCCGACCGCAAGCCGACGATGACCGGACGCCCCTGCTGGATCCGGAGCAACTGGTGATCGGGGCTGAGGGGTTGGGGAAGGGCGAGCCGGTGGCGTCCCAGATCGATCCACATGCCCGCGCCCAGCGGTGCGTGGACGACGGCTTGGAGCAGGCTGATGCGGGGTGTTCCGATGAACGCCGCGACGAAGACGTTCGCCGGCAGGGCGTAGGTGTCCCGTGGTGAGCTGACCTGCTGGAGGACGCCGCCCCGCATGACCGCCACGCGGTGCCCGAGCGACATGGCCTCGGACTGGTCGTGCGTGACGTAGACCGTGGTGACGCCGAGTTCGGCGGTCAGCCGGGCGATCTCGGCCCGCAGGTGGCCGCGGAGCTTCGAGTCCAGGCTGGAGAGCGGCTCGTCCATCAGGAACACCGACGGCTTGCGGGAGATGGCCCGGCCCATCGCCACCCGCTGGCGTTCGCCGCCGGAGAGCTGTCCGGGGAAGCGGTCGAGGAGGTCTTCGATGCCCAGCATCCGGGCCGTGGCCTCCACCTGCGGCTCGTGATCCCCGCGGGGGTCGCGCAGCTTCAGCGGGAATCCGATGTTGGCGCGGCCCGTCATGTTCGGGTACAGCGCGAAGCTCTGGAACACCATCGCGATGTCCCGCTCGCTCGGCGGCATGTGGTTGGCGTACTCGCCGTCGAGGAACAGTGCGCCCTCGGTGATGTCCTCCAGTCCCGCGATCATCCGCAGGACGGTGGACTTGCCGCAGCCCGAAGGCCCCAGCAGAACCAGGAACTCGCCCGGCTCGACGGTGAGGGAGACGCGCTCGACGGCGAGCGAGCCCCGCCCGTATCTCTTGCTGACATCGCGCAACGCGATGGAACGACTCATAGCGATCCGCCCGGAGCTGGGAAGGGGAGTGAGAGGGGGGTGGGGGAGTTGAGGTCAGAAGCTAGCGGAGGCCACCCCCGCGAGGGAACGCCTTGGCGCAACATCCGGGAATCGAGCCCCGGTCGACCTCGGCGGCCCGCCCGCCCCGCGACACCGGTACGGCGGCCCATGGGGCTCGCCCGGGAAACTCGCCTTCCCCGGAGGGGAGTTGATCGCCCGGTTCCTTGACCTCGGCCGAGAACGCGCGTTAGGTTCCCGCAGAGGGAGAGCGCTCTCCCGTGGCGGACCGGGCGCCCGAAGCCCCCGGCCGGCGAACGGGCCGCGAGGTACGCGACCAGCTGCCGCCCCACCTGTCGCCGAGGACCACGCACCGCTCACCGACCGGAGGTCACGTGCGATGAAGCGGACACTGACCGACGAGCAGATCGCCCGCGCGATCGCGCACGCCCGGGGACCGGACACCCGGGTGCTCGGCAGCCGGGAGCTGGCGGGCGGCACCTTCAACTCCGTCCACCTGCTCACCCTGGACCGGGGCGCGGGAACGGAGTCGGCCGTGCTCAAGGTCGCGCCACCCGCGGGCACGCCCCTCATGACCTACGAGCACGCGCTGATGCGCACGGAAGCGGAGTTCTACCGGCGTGCCTCGGCGGTGCCCGCACTTCCGGTGCCGGGCGTCGTGGCGACCGGCTTCGGCCGGAGCGCGATCGACGGCGACTACCTCCTGATGACCCACCTGGAGGGCGAACCCTGGGAGCGGCTGCGCCCCGGGATCGGCGCCGAGGACCAGGCCAGGCTCCGCACCGACCTCGGGCGCCTCGTCCGAGGCCTCCACCGGCTGCGGGGTTCCGCGTTCGGCTATCCGTACGCGCATCCGCCGGCCGGCGCCGCCGCGAGCTGGCGGACCGCCTTCGAGGGCATGCTGGCCGACGTCTGCGCGGACGCCCGCCGCTTCCGGCCCGCACTGCCCGTCGACCTCGACGAGGTCCTCGCCCTCGTCCGTGCCCGGGGCCGGCTCCTCGACCAGGTGACCGACCCCTCACTCGTCCACTTCGACCTGTGGGAGGGCAACATCCTGCTCGCCGAGCGGGACGGACGCCTGGAGATCACCGGGATCCTCGACGGCGAACGGTCCTTCTGGGGCGATCCGCTCGCCGACCTCGTATCCACCGCGCTCTTCGACGACATCACCCGGGACCCGGCCTTCCTGGCCGGCTACCGCCCCGCACCCCTCACGCCCGACGAGCGCCGACGGATCGCGATGTACCGCGCCTACCTGGCCCTGATCGTCCTGATCGAAGGCGTCCCCCGCGGCTACGACCCGCAGGCGCGGGCGCCCCTCACCACCCTGGCCACCACCGACCTGCGGACGGCCCTCGACCTCCTGCGGTAGGACGCCGCGCCGTCAGCGGTCGGTCTCCACCGCCACGGCGGCGGTGAAGCCCGGGGGGACGGCCACGTTCGTCAGGGACCAGCCGGACAGGCCGCTCGTCGGGGTGTCGCCGGCGCCCACGTAGTCGAGGGCGAGGCCCCGGGCGAGACCTATGCCCAGGCCCTTGAGGTACGCCTCCTTGCGGACCCAGACGCGGCCGAAGGCCGCGGGCCGCTCTTCCGGGGCCAGGGCCTTCAGCTCCGCGGCCTCCCGCGGGTGCAGCTGCCCGGCCAGGTCGGCCACGGCCGATGCCGAGGGCAGCGTCTCCACGTCGGCGCCCACCGGCGCCCGGCCCACCGCGATCAGTGCGAGCCGGTCGCTGTGCGACAGGGAGAAGTGGACCGGTCCGTCCTCGGACACCGGACGTCCGTGGGGGCCGTCGCACGAGGGGCACGGGGCGCGGGTGATCCGTACCCGGCCCGGGGCCAGGTCCAGCCAGGCCCCGAGCAGCACCCGCAGCGCCACGTGGGAGGTGACGTAGCGGCGCCGGTCCTCCTTGCGCTTGAAGGAGGCCGCCCGCTCCTGCTCGGCCGGGTCCAGGGTCTCCGGAGCCAGCCGGGCCGCCGCGCCCTCGCGGTCGTCGGTGTCGACCAGCCACACGGCTGTCGACCCGTCGGACGGTGCCTGCGCGGCGGGCGGGAGCTCCGCACCGATCGTGAGGACATGGGGCGTGAGCACGATCGGTGTTCTCCTAGGTCCGGCGCCGGCCGTCGGCAGGCTTCCTCTCAGTGTGCCTCTCAGTGTGCCGCGTTCTTCACGAGGGTGGCGATCATCTCCTCGTTCGCGGCCGTCAGCTGCGTCAGGGCGTAGGAGGTCGGCCACATGGAGCCCTCGTCGAGGTGGGCCTGGTCGCTGAAGCCGAGCGTCGCGTAGCGGGCCTTGAACTTCTCCGCGCTCTGGAAGAAACAGACCACCTTGCCGTCCCGGGCGTACGCCGGCATCCCGTACCAGAGCTTCGGTGCGAGGCCGGGCGCGCTCGCCTTGACGATCGCGTGGACCCGCTCCGCCATGACCCGGTCGGAGTCCTGCATCTCGGCGATCTTCGCGACCACGGAGGCCTCCTCCTCCGCCGCCTTGTCGGCGCGGGATCCGCGGCGTGCGGACGCCTTCAGCTCCTTGGCGTGCTCCTTCATCGCGGCGCGTTCCTCGTCGGTGAACCCTTCGAACGTGCTCTTCGCGGGTCGGTCGGTGTTCGTCATGGCGGTCTTCCTCACGGGAGTCGGGGTGATGGGCCGGATCTGGATCGTCGGCTTAGGAAGCGGGGCGGTCCGCTCCCGTCGTCACCACGCGCCGGCGATCTGCCGGGTCGTGGCGTTGAGCCGGTTGAACAGGTTCGTGACGCCGATCATCAGGACGAGCGCGGCGAGCTGCTTCTCGTCGAAGTAGGTGGCGGCCGTGTCCCAGACCTCGTCGCTCACCGCGTCGGGACGGTCGGCCAGCCGGGTCGCGGCCTCGGCCAGCAGCAGGGCCGCCCGCTCCTCCTCGGTGAAGTACGGGGTCTCGCGCCAGACGGCGACCGTGGCCAGCCGCTCCTCGCTCACCCCGGCCTTGCGGGCCGCCTTGGCGCCGCTGTCGACACAGGAGCTGCACGCGTTGATCTGGCTCACCCGCAGGTGGACCAGCTCCAGCGTCTGCCCGTCCACTCCACCGGAGTGGACGGCCTTGAAGATCTCCTGGATGGGCTGCATCGCGCCGGACAGGACGACGGCGGGGTTCTGCATGCGGGACTGCATCTCGGTGTGCTCCTCTACTGGTCTTGCGGTCCTCCGGGGTTCCGGGTTTCCGGTGCCCCCCTCGGGGTGTGACTCCATAACAGCCGCAGCGACCCGTCGCGGCGATGACGGTGGGACACCCTGGGACAGGCGGAACATCCTTGACCAGCGGATACGCGGCCCCGGATAATTCGGGCGCGGCGGGACAGGGATACGGGGGGAACCGTGGACATGGAACGGCGGACGGCCGGGGCCGACCCGCAGGGCGAGCTGGCCGCACGGCTGCGGCTGCTCCAGGAGCTTTCCGGGCTCGGTGTACGGGCCCTCGCGAAGGAGGCGGGACTGAGCTCCTCCTCGCTCTCGCGCTACCTCAGCGGCCAGACCGCGCCACCCTGGTCCGCGGTGGTCGCCCTCTGCCGGCTGGTCAAACGCGATCCCCGCCCGCTGCGACCCCTCTGGGAGCTCGGGTCCGCCAACCCGCTGCCGGCGCCCCCGAAGGCCGGCCGCCAGGTCCAGCCGCGGCCCCGCAACGATCTACCGCGCGACGTCCCCGACTTCACCGGACGCGAGAGCCAACTCGCCGCCGTGCTCGCCGCGGTGGAGAGCCACCGGGGTGTAGCCGTCGACGGCATGGCGGGCGTGGGCAAGACCTGCCTGACGGTGCACGCCGCACACCGGCTCGCCGCCGACTACCCGGACGCCCAGCTCTACGTGGACCTGCACGGATTCACCGAGGGCCGGGACCCCCTCGATCCCGACTCGGCGCTGCGGATGCTGCTCGGGGCGCTCGACGTGCCGTCCGAGAGGGTCCCGCAGGAGGGCCTCGAACAGCTGGCGGCCTGCTGGCGCGCGGAGCTGGCGGGCCGGCGCGCCCTCGTGGTCGTCGACAACGCGGCCGACGCGGAGCAGGTCCGCCCGCTGCTGCCCGGCGCCGGCGACTCCGTCGTCCTGATCACGAGCCGCAACCGGCTGCTCGGCCTGGACGAAGTGCCCCCGGTCTCGCTCGACGTGCTCAGCCCGCGGGAGAGCGCGGAGCTGCTCGCCCGGGCCAGCGGAGACCCGGGCGGCCCCGAAGGCCGCCTCGCCCGCGAACCGGAGTCCGCCGCCGAGGTGCTGCGGCTCTGCGGCCACCTGCCGCTGGCCCTGCGGCTGGCCGCGGCCCGGTTGCGGCACCGGCCCGGCTGGACGGTGGGCATCCTCGTCGAGCGGCTGGCGGAGGGCGCGAGCGAGTTCGACACCGCCTTCGCCATGTCCGTACGGCAACTGGACCGGGCCCAGGGCCGGTTGTTCCGGATGCTGGGCCTGCTGCCCGGCGGATCCTTCGACGCGTACGCGGCTGCGGCCCTGGCGGACGTACCGCTGCGCGCCGCCCGGGAGATGCTGGAGGACCTGGTCGACGCGCACCTGGTCCAGCAGCCGACGGCGGGCCGCTACCGGCTGCACGACCTGGTGCACCAGCACGCGCGCGGCGCCTGTGCGCAGCAGGACTCCCCGGCCGAGCGGGAGCGTGCGCTGGGCCGCTTCCTCGACTACTTCGTGCACGCGGCGGCCGCGGCCGACGCCGCGATGCCGGTCCTCTCGCCGGGACGGCTGCCCTCCGCGGGCCGCCCCCCGGCCGAACTGCCGCGGTTCGCCGACAAGCACGCGGCCTGCGCCTGGCTCACCTCGGAGTACGAGACGATGATCGCCGCTTTCGAGACGGCGGTCGCCGTCGGGGCGGACACGCACGTGTGCGAACTGCCGCGCTTCCTGCGGGCGTACTTCGCACGGCGCTGCGGCACGACCCACCTCAACCACCTCTTCGAACGCTCGCTGGCCGCTGCCGAACGCCTGGGAGATCCGCTGCGCCTGGCCGAGGCCTACAGCGACCTGGGCTTCGCGCGCTACAACGCGGGCCGGATGGCCGAGGCCGCAACGGCGTACGAGGCCGCCGGAGTACGGGTGGCACAGGTGGGGGACGCCCGCTCGGAAGCCGAACTGGCCCTGCGCCGCGGCTACCTGAGCTGGGACCGGGGGAGCGCCGAGGAGCCGCTCGAACTGTTCCGGCTGGCCGGGAAGCTGTACGGGGAAGCCGGCCTCCCGGCGGGCGCGGCCCACGCGGCCGCCTCGGAGGCCTGGGCGCTGCTCCAGCTGGGCGACCGCGAGGAGGCGGCGCGACGGGCCCGGGAGGTGCTGGAGGTGTCCCACCCGGACCCCGCGTGGCCGCCCACCCTGACGGCCCTCATCACCCTCGGCGTGGCCATCGCCGCGGAGTCGCCCGAGGAGGCCTCGGAGCACCTGCACCGGGCGCTGGCCCTGGCCCGCGAGGACGGGCACGTGAACAACGAGGCGTGGTCCCTCAACTGCCTGGCCGTCGGGCTGCGCCGGATGGGCCGGTACGAGGAGGCGCTGGCCAGCCACCGGGAGGCGTTCGCCCTGCTGGACGAGCTGTTCGAGGAGCACTGGAAGGTCCGCTTCCTGGGCGCCTACGCCGAGACCTGCCGGCTCGCGGGACTGCCCGGGGAAGCCCTGAGCCTGCACCGGCAGACGCTGGAGCTGGCCCCCGGGCTCGGGTACCGGCACGAGGAGGCGTTGGCCCACGAGGGGATCGCGGTCCTGCTGGAGGACACGGATCCGGTCGCGGCCGCCGAGCACCGCGCGGCGGGGCTGTCGCTCCTGGAGGACCTCGGCGCCGGGGCGCGCTGAGCGGATCGCCGCGATGCTGTTGCAGGACTCCGACCGGTCCTGACAGCCTGTCCCCGAGCCGGCCCGACCAGGGGCCGGCCGGACCCGGGGGGACCAGTATGAACATCAGAGCCGCCGCCATAGCCGCCACCGCCGCCTTCGCCCTGGCCGGGCTGGGTGCGGGCCCGGCCTTCGCGGACAACCACAGCAGCGTCGCGCCGCAGGGACTGAACGGGGCGTCCCGGGAGCAGGGCGCGCAGTACGTACAGGGCGAGCAGGGCCCGCAGTACCTCCAGGACGGTGCGTACGAGCACTGATCCCGCAGCGCGCGGTGGTCGGTGACCTCGCCGCCGACCAGCCCGGGCCGGGCTACGGAGTCTCCGGCCCCCAGCCGTTGGGGCAGGGGGCCGGGGCCTGCGGGGTTTCCGGCGCGGGGCCGTAGGCGTAGGCCACGAAGTCCTTGAGCTCCGGGCCCCAGTAGGGCCACGCGTGGTCGCCCGCGCCCCGGCAGTAGCGGTGGGTGACCGCGCGGTCCTTCAGGTCCTGGTGGAGCGCCGCGGTCATCGCGCCGATCTCCTTCTCGCCCGTACCGCCCGTGCCGCCCGCGTACAGGGCCATCTTCCCGCCGTACGAGGCGTACTTGCCGTCGAGCGCCAGGTTGACCGGGTTCTGCTCGGGCCAGGTGCTCGGCGGGCCGAAGACCGTGGCCATCCGGTACGGGGTGTCGCCGGTCACCCGGAACTTCCCGTCGAACAGGCCCGTCCACAGGATCGAAGCCCCCACCTGCCAGGTGGAGTTGGTGATGATGCTCTGCGCGCCCGGGTCGTAGATGTCCGTGCCGGGCGAGAAGGCGCCGACGGCGGAGAACAGCTCCGGGTGGCGGCCGGCGTAGCGCAGGGCCCCGTAACCGCCCATCGAGACGCCCGCGACCGCGCGCCCGGAGGCCGCCCGCACGGTGTTGAAGTTGGCGTCGATCCACGGGACCAGCTGCTGGACGTGGAAGGTCTCCCACTGCGGGGCGAAGAAGCCGTCCGTGTGCCCGGGCCAGTCGCTGTACCAGCCGCCCTTGCCGCCCTCCGGCATCACGACGATGCCCTTGAAGGCGGAGCCCTTCAGGTTCGCCGTGACATTGCCCTCGTCGGTCTTCGACCACTGCTCCACGTCGCCCGTGCCGCCGTGCAGCAGGTACAGCACGGGGTAGGGGTGCGCCGGGTCCCGCTGGTAGTCCTCCGGCAGCAGGATGCGTACCCGCACCGGCACCTGGACCGGATCGATCGAGGGGGTGCCGCCGTGCGCGGCGAAGACCGCGGCGGAGGTCACGGAGGCGTCGCCCATGCGGTCGCTCTGTCCCGCGGCCACCGACCAGGTCCGCAGGGTCAGCCCGGCGGCATTCGGCGCGGGCAGCGAGGGCAGGACGGACGCGGCGCCCACGGGGGCGGCGGGCGCGGTGACCACGAGCGCGGCCGCGGCGGTGGCGGCGGTCGCGAGCAGGGCTGCGGCGCGGCGGAGGGGGCGGAGGGGGCGGAAGGGGCGAGAAGGGCGGGAGGGGCGGGAGGAGCGGGCGGGGCGGCGCATGAAGGGCTCCCAGACGGTGGTGTGGGGGAGGGAGAGGGCCGGGCCCGGCCGGTGTAGCACGGGTGGCCGGATCCCACCAGGAGGCGGACCGGGTTCCGGTCCTCGCTGCCCGGTCCTCACCGCCCGGTCTTCACCCACCGGTCGTCATGGCCCGCTCCGCTCCGCACCGCCCGCCCGGCGGCGCGTTCATCCGCGGTCCATCCGGGGTCCCGCCGCCCGCCGGGTCCGGCGGTGGGGTTTGTCAGCCGGGCGTGCTTTGCTGGAGGCATGATCGATGAATTCCTCGCCCGGAACCTGTCCGACGTCGACGAAGCCGTTCGCAAAGCGGCGGCGATCGAGATCATGCCGAGGTTCCGCCGGCTCGCGGACCACGAGGTGGACCAGAAGAGCGGCCCGCACGACCTGGTGACCGACGCCGACCGCAAGGCGGAGGAGTACCTCACGGCGGCCCTGACCCGGCTGCTGCCCGGCTCGGCCGTGGTCGGCGAGGAAGCGGTGCACGCCGATCCCACGGTCTACGAGGCGCTGCGCGCCGACGCCCCGGTGTGGATCGTGGACCCCGTCGACGGGACCCGGCAGTTCGTGCACGGCGAGCCGGAGTTCTGCACCCTGGTCGCCCTCGCGCACCGCGGAGAGCTCCTCGCCTCCTGGACCTTCGCCCCGGCGCTGGAGGAGATGTCCACCGCCGTGCGCGGACAGGGCGCCTACGTCAACGGCGAGCGGATCCTGAGCGGTTCGCCGGATCCCGGCGCCGAGCTGCGGGTCGCGACCGCTCACCCGCTGTACACCACCGAGGCCGAGCGGCGCGTGCTGGCGCGCCTCGACGTGCCCGGGGTCGCCTCCCGAGCCTGCGGTTCGGCGGGCCTGGAGTACCTGAAGGTGGCCCGGGGAGAGATGGACGGCCTGGCCTTCAACTGGCCCTCGGCCTGGGACCACGCGGCGGGGCTGCTGCTGGTCGCCGAGGCGGGCGGCTCCCAGAGCACCGTCGACGGGGTCCCCTTCCGGGTGGACCGGGACAATGCGCTGCCGTTCGCGGTCGGCCGGGACGAGGCCACGGCCGTACGGATCCGGGAGCTGCTGCGGGGCGAGTGAGACGGCGGTCGGGACCGCGCCCGGCACCAGAGCCGGCAGCACGGCTGAGCCCACGGCCGGGCGCACGGCTGAGCCCGGAGCGAACGGAGTCGGCGCGGATCGCGGAGCCGCCTATGGACAGGCGCAATACCCTGGGGGCGGTGGCGCCGCCGGACGAAGGAGTCGCAAGTGCCGTCGATCCTCGATGCGGTCGTGGTGGGGGCCGGGCCCAACGGGCTGACGGCCGCCGTGGAACTGGCCCGGCGCGGCTTCTCGGTGGCCGTCTTCGAAGCCGCGGACACCGTCGGCGGCGGGGCCCGGACCGAGGAGCTCACCCTCCCCGGCTTCCGGCACGACCCCTGCTCGGCGGTGCACCCGCTCGGCGCCGGCTCCCCGGTCTTCTCCACGATGCCCCTCAAGCAGTACGGGCTGGAGTGGCTGCACGCCCCGCTGCCCATGGCGCACCCCTTCGACGACGGTACGGCGGCCGTGCTCTCCCGCTCCGTCGCGGAGACGGCCGCGTCCTTCGGGCCCCGCGACGCGGGCACGTACCGGCGGCTGGTGGATCCGTTCCTCGGCAAGTGGGACACCCTGGCCCGGGACTTCATGTCGCTGCCGAACACCGCACTGCCCCGTGACCCGCTCACCCTCGCCCGCTTCGGGCTGGCCGGGCTGCCGCCCTCCACCTGGCTGCTGAGCCGCTTCCGCGACGACCGTGCCCGCGCCCTGTTCGCGGGGCTCGTCGCGCACGTCATCGCCCCGCTCGGCGGGATCGGGACCAGCGCCGTCGGCCTGGTCTTCGCCCTCGCCGCGCACGCGAACGGCTGGCCGATGCCGCGCGGCGGGTCGCAGTCGATCTCCGACGCCCTCGCCGGGTACCTGCGCGACCTCGGCGGGACCGTCCACACGGGGTTCGAGGTCAAGCGGCTCGACGACCTCCCGCCGGCCCGGGCGTACGTCTTCGACACCTCCCCGACCGCGCTGGCCCGCATCGCGCGCCTGGGCCGGGTCTACGACGGCTACCGCTACGGCGCCTCCGTGTTCAAGCTGGACTACGCCCTGGACGGCCCCGTCCCCTGGACCGCCGAGGAGCCGCGCCGGGCCGGCACCGTACAGATCGGTCCGCGCACCCGAGACATCGACGCGGCCCTGCAACTGGCCTCCGGCGGGCGGGTCCCGCGCACCCCGTTCCTCATCGCCGCACAGCCCAGCCTGGTCGACCCCGGCCGGGCGCCCGAGGGAAAGCACACCTTCTGGGTGTACGGGCACGTCCCGGCGGGCTGGAACGGCGACCTCACCGAAGCCGTCGAGCGTCAACTGGAGCGCTTCGCACCCGGGTTCCGCGACCTGGTGCTCGCCCGCGCCACGGCGGGCCCGCCGCAGCTCGCCGCCCGCAACCCGAACTACGTCGGCGGCGACATCGCCTGCGGAGCGGCCTCCGGGCTTCAGCTCCTGCTGCGCCCCAAGCTCACCCTGTCCCCGTACAACACGGCCCACCCGGCCGTGTTCCTGTGCTCCTCGGCCACCCCGCCCGGCCCCGGAGTGCACGGCATGTCGGGCCACAACGCCGCCAAGGCCGTCTGGCGTCACCTCCGCGAGAAGGCCGCCTGAGGGCGCGCTCCACACACGCAGGGGGCTCCCGCCGCGACCAGTCGGGACCGGGCGCAGAAGGCGAGCGAACGCACCCGCGAGGTTGCACGCCGCGGACATGGCCACAGCGAAAAAAGGCGGCGCTAAATATAGGGGGCCAAAAATGCCGGGAAAATCCGTAAAGAATTCCGTCCAGGATTCCGGGGGGCCGCCCTGGTGGCCGGGCTCGGCCGGCGCTGGACGCACTGGTCGAGATCGGGCCGCTTGTCCGAGTCGGCCGACTGCACCACGCTGATCCCGAGTACGAGGGCTACCGGCGAGTCCGGATCGGGCACCGATGAGTTCCCGCGCCGCGCTGGTCCATACGCCGGACACCCGCGAACGGAAGGCTGAGCCATGCGGAAACTGATCTACGGCATGAACCTGACCCTGGACGGCTACATCGCCGCGGCCGGCGACGACATCGGCTGGGGCGGACCGCCGAGCGACGAGCTGTTCCAGTGGTGGCTCGACCACGAGCAGGCGAGTGGCCTGTCGCTGTACGGGCGCAAGCTGTGGGAGACGATGAGCTCCTACTGGCCCACCGGCGATCAGCAGCCGGGCGCCACCCCGGCGGAGATCGAGTTCGCGCGGAACTGGCGGGACACGCCGAAGGTGGTGTTCTCCTCGACGATCGACAAGGTCGACTGGAACACCCGCCTGGTGACCGGCGACGCGATCGCCGAGATCATCCGGCTCAAGGCCGAGGAGGGCGGCCCAATGAACATCGGCGGCGCAACGCTCGCAGGGGCGGCCATGCGCGCCGGGCTGATCGACGAGTACGCGATCGCCACCCATCCGGTCCTGGTGGGCAGCGGCACGCCGTTCTTCACCGCCCTGGACAGCTGGGTGAACCTGAACCTGGTGGAGACGCGGACGCTTCCCGGCGGCGTGGTCCTGACCAGGTACGAGACGAGGCGCTGAGAGGACGCGGATGAGCTGCGCGCGAGTAGCGTGGTCGGTATGGCACCCATGCCGGGCCCGCCCGGCGCCCCTGACGCGCAGCCCGGCGCGGGCTCCCCGGACGCCCGGGCGCTGACCGTGGCCGTCACCCGCCTGCGTCGTGCGCTGCGCGCATCGATCCGTACGGAGTACCCCTGGGAGCAGCTCCCCATGGCCCAGGTGGAACTCCTCCAGGTCTGCGTCGAACATTCCCCGGTCCGCGTCAGCGAACTCGCCGCCCGCCAGCGCCTCGCGCAGTCCACGGTGAGCGGACTCGTCGCCACGATGGTGCTGAACGGGCTGGTGACCCGGGCGGTGGACAGCGAGGACCGGCGCGCCGCCGCCGTCAGCGCCACCGATGCCGGCCGGCTGCGGCTTGCCGCCTGGACCCGCGCCCACGAACGCCGCCTGGAGCACGCGCTGACGGCCCTGCCCGACGCCGACCGCGCGGCGCTCCGCACGGCCCTCACCCGCCTCGCCGAGAGCCTGGAGGAGGCGGACGGCGAAGGCCGGTAGGGGCGGACACGAAGGGGCCCGGGCGGGAAGTCGCTACGGCTTCACGGTCGCCGTGGCGGTGAAGCCGCAGCACTCGAAGGTCTGTACCGGCGCGCCCGAGGTCTGCGTGATCTTCACGCCGTCGAGCTCCGCGTCCGTGTCGACCGCCGACGCGATGACCGCGACACCGTGCACCCCGCCCGTGATCCGGTCCTTCCGGACCGTGAACGAACCGTCCTGGAGGGCGATTCCGACGTACGAGTTCCGCCGGAGGTCGTTGGCGCCGATGGTGAGGCCCGTACCGGCGACGTAGATCCCCACCTGGTTGCCGACGATCCGGTTGTGCTCCACGACGGTGCCCGGCGCGTCGGCGAGGATGCCCGCGTGCTGGAACTCGTTGAAGAAGTCGGGGCCGCACCCCGGGTCGGGTTCCCGGCACTCGTTGTCGCTGACGGTGTTCTTGACGACACGGCCGACCGCGCCCTCCACGAACTCGATGCCGTCGGTCGACAGGGTCGGGTGCCCGGTGACGGTGCTGCGCTCGATGGTGGCGGTGGAACCCTCGTTGAGGACGACCACCCCCGCGCCCTGGTAGCCCGTGATCTTGGTGTCGTGGATGTTCGCCGAACCCGTACCGGTCGGCAGGTCCCCGATGAGGACGGCGTTCGCGCTGTGGAAGCAGCCCGCGGCCGGGGTGTCGGTGATGTGGGTGACGGCGGCGTGGCCGAGGTCGAGCCGCGCACCCCCGAGCACGCGGATGCCGGCGCCGAGCGCGCCGCTGTCGCACGTGCCGGAGCCCGGCCCGCTGACGGCGAGCTTGGACAGCGAGACGGACGCGCCGTTGTGGATCTCGACGATCGAGTTGCCGCCGTCGTCGCCGGGGGTCAGCGTCTGCGGAGCCTGGATCGTCGTCTTCCCGTCGCCCGACCCGGTGATCGACACGTTCTTGCCGATCACCACCTGCTCGCGGTAGACACCCGGCCGGACGGAGATCCGGTCACCGGGGGCGGCGGCGTCGACCGCTGCCTGGATCGTCGGATGGTCCCGCGGGACCACGAGGTCCGCCGACCCGCCTGCCGCCGCCGACGCCGGCACCAGCGGACAGACGGCGATGGCCGTGACGACGCCGAGCCCTAGCCGGGCGGCCGTCCTGATCAAGGGGATTGCCATGGGGTTTCGCTCCCGCGGAGGTGTGCGCACCGCAGATCCGGGGGGTCCCCGGGACCCGTCGGCCGGATGCCCCGGCCGCGCTGCAAACCTAGGGACGGCTGTGATCACAACCCCCTCCCAGCCGTCCGACACGATCCGGTTTCCCCCTGCCGGCCCATCGCCGGGACCTTCCGACGGGCTGGGACGGCGACCTCGCCGAAGCCGTCGAACCCGGTACGGCTCGATAACGGCGGCATGAGCCCCGGATTCCTCCTCGCGGGATGAATCTCTTGACTCGATCCCCATTTGTACATCCGGGGAATCAAAGCGACATCAATTCCCGATGGAACTTCTCCCCGGTGGAACGTGAGTGGTACTTCGGTTAAGCGCCGCTACCACCTTCGATGAAGAAGCTTGCACTGCCGGCTGTTCCGTGGATTGACTGTCGAGCGACGCCACGTTTCGAGCCAAAGCGAGGAGGAATATGAGGCGGATTCGCTTCTATTGCTCGCTCGGCGTTGTTCAGTCAAACCGGTTGAAGAGGGGTTGAGGATGACCGTAGACTTTGATGTGATCATCGTGGGGGGCGGCCCGGGCGGCTCCACCGCCGCTTCCTATCTCGCCAAGGCCGGGCTTTCGGTCGCGGTATTCGAGAGCGAGATATTTCCCCGGCCGCACGTCGGCGAGTCGCTGGTCCCGGCCACCACGCGCGTCCTGCTGGAGACCGGTGCGATGGCGGAGATCGAAGCGGCTGGGTTCCCGAAGAAGTACGGCGCCTCGTGGACGACTCCGGACACGTACAGGAAGGTCCATGCGGCCCCCCTGGCGCTGGATTTCGACGGCTTGGATTTCGACGGCCATGCCGAGGTCGCCTTCGGCGAGCGCGCACAGGAGGGGGTCGACCGGATCTTCACCTACCATGTCGACCGCGGGAAGTTCGACCTCATCCTGCTCAAGAACGCCGAGTCCCTGGGCGCAAAGGTGTTCCAGAACGTCCGCGTGCAGAAGGTCGATTTCGACGACCCGGACAAGGTGACCGTGACCGTCGGCATGGGCCCTCGTTCCGTGGACTTCACCTCGCGCGTCGTGGTCGACGCATCCGGTCGCAGCACGTTTCTCGGCCGGCAGCAGAAGCTGAAGGTGCCGGACCCGCACTTCAACCAGTACGCCATCCACACCTGGTTCGAGGGCCTCGATCGGAAGGCTCTTGCCAAGTCGCCCAAGGAAATCGACCACATCCATGTCCATTTCCTTCCGATCAGCGACACCTGGGTCTGGCAAATACCGATCACGGACACCATCACGAGCATCGGGGTGGTGACGCAGAAGAAGAACTTCGGTAATCTCAACGCGGATCGGGAGGAGTTCTTCTGGGAGTTCGTCAGCTCCCGGCCGGACCTCGCGGAAGAGCTGAAGAAGTGTGAGCGGGTGCGACCGTTCAAGGCGGAGGGCGACTACAGCTATTCGATGGACCAGGTCAGCGGAGACCGGTTCGTCATGGTCGGAGACGCGGCCCGGTTCGTCGATCCCATCTTCTCCAGCGGCGTCGGCATCGCCATGAACACGGCCCGCTTGGCGTGCGAGGACATCGTCGCGGCGTTCAAGGCCGACCGCTACGACGCCGACCAATTCGCCGAGTACGCACGCCTCCAGAAGATCGGAACGCGGAACTGGTACGAGTTCATTTCGATCTACTACCGGCTGAACCTCCTCTTCGGAGTCTTCGTGCAGCACCCGAGGTTCCGACTGGACGTACTGCAGCTCCTCCAGGGAGACATGTACGAGGAGCACCCCAGGGCCCTGACTGCCATGCGCGCGGTCATCAATGAGGTGGAGAGCGACCCGAAGCACGTCTGGCATCCCTTCCTGGGAACCATCCGGGCTTCGGAGCCGAGTTCCGCGGCTCGCTGAGGCCGCCATGACCGGGCGATGACCGCGGACACCGCCGGCGCCGGCCCGTCACGTAAGCAACGAAGCTCCGGTCGATCGGGGCGAGCTTCCCAAGTCGCCCTGAACCACCGGAGCTTCGACGTGTCGTACCCACGACGAGTTGTGAGGAGTTTTCGTGATGACGAGTTGCTCTGCCTCTCTCAGGCGTGATGAGCCGAACGCGCCCGGAGGCCGGCGGTGACCGAGTCCCAGGCCGTCCACCTCTTCTTGGGTCTGGCCGTGATCCTGGGCCTGGCGCGAGCGATGGGGGCGCTGGCGCGCAGATTCGGTCAGCCTGCGGTGATCGGCGAGATCCTCACCGGGGTGCTGTTGGGGCCCACCCTGTTCGGCAGCCAACTCTCCGGCGCCCTCTTCCCCACCGAGGTGCGGCCCCTGCTCAACGCACTCGCCGGCGTGGGTGTCGCGCTCTTCATGTTCGTCGTCGGCAGCGAGCTCGACCTCGGCATCCTGCGAGGCGGGGGACGGGCCACCCTGTGGACATCCCTCTGGTCCACCCTGCTGCCGCTGGTGTTGGGCGCCGCACTGGCGTTGACGCTGGTGTCCTCGCATCACGAAGGATCGTCCCTCGGCTTCGTGTTGTTCTTCTCGGTCGCGATGTCCGTGACGGCGTTTCCCGTCTTGGCGCGGATCATCGCCGACCGGAAATTGGCCAACACCCGGATCGGTGCCACCGCCTTGGCCTGCGCCGCCATCACCGACCTGCTGGCCTGGACCCTGCTCGCCGTGGTGGTGGCCGTCGCCACGGGCGAGCGCTTCGACTGGTGGCTGACCCTGCTGGTGCCGTACGTGGCGCTGATGGTCACCGTCGTCCGCCCGCTGCTCCGTCGGGCGGCCCGCATGGTTTCCGAGGACGAGCAGGGCGGCCGGGCGGGCAACAGGAACTTTCTCGCCCTCGTACTCGGTGGGCTCCTGGTTTCGGCCGCCTTCACCGAATGGCTGGGGCTCCACTACATCTTCGGCGCGTTCCTGTTCGGTGCCGTACTGCCACGGGGAACGGACGGCACGCTCCGGGACGGAGTGCTGCAACGGGTCGAACCGCTGTGCGGTCTGCTCCTGCTCCCCGTGTACTTCGTCCTGTCCGGCCTGAAGGTCGACCTCTCCCGTCTGAACGCATCGGACCTCGGTCAGCTGGCCACCATCCTGGTCGTGGCCGTGACCGGGAAGTTCGTCGGCGCGTACGTCGGTGCCCGCATCGGAGGGCTCGACGGCCGCCACGCGGCTGCGCTCGGCGCCCTGCTGAACACGCGCGGACTCACCGAACTGGTCGTTCTCGGCGTGGGCCTGGAGCTCGGCCTCCTGGACGCGAAGCTGTACTCGCTCATGGTGGTGATGGCGGTGACGACCACCGCGCTCACCGGTCCGCTGCTGAGCCGCATCCTTCCTGCGGCGACGGCAGGAGCCGCCTCCGTCGGAAGCTCGACCCGGCCGGAGCTGCGCACCGTCCCCACGCGGAAGTTCGACGCCACCGAGACGAAATCTCGCTGACCACGCGGCGGGCGCACATATTCCGGCAGCGGCCGTCGAGATGTCGATAACCTGCACCACCTGCGAAGGAAGGGAATCCGATGCCGCGCATCACGCTCGTTCTGGGCGACATCACGGCCGAGGAGGCCGACGCGGTGGTCAACGCCGCGAACTCCTCGCTCCTCGGCGGCGGTGGGGTCGACGGAGCCATCCACCGGCGCGGCGGCCCGGAGATCCTGGCCGCCTGCGAGGACCTGCGCCGCTCCCACTACGGCAAGGGCCTCCCGACGGGCCGGGCCGTCGCCACCACGGCCGGCCGGCTCCCGGCGGAGCACGTGATCCACACGGTCGGCCCGGTCTGGTCGCGCGACGAGGACCGCTCCGAGCTGTTGGCCTCCTGCTACCGGGAGTCGCTGCGGGTCGCCGACGAGCTGGGAGCCCGTAGCGTCGCCTTCCCGGCGATCTCCACCGGCATCTACGGATGGCCCCTGGACGACGGGGCGCGGATCGCGGTGGAGACCGTACGGTCCGTGCGGACCGAGGTGGAGGAGGTGCGGTTCGTGCTGTTCGAGGAGCGTGCCTACGCGGCCTTCGCGGCGGCGATGGATGCCTGACCGGCTCGGGGGAACGGGCGAACGATTGAAAGAATATGTAGATCGGTCTAGTCTGGTGCCATGGGACAGAAGGGTGCCGAGACGCGCGACCGACTGCTGGACGCGACGCAGGAGCTGATCGAGGCCGGGGGCTACTTCGGCGCCGGGCTCAATCAAGTGATCGCGGCCAGTGGCGCGCCCCGCGGCTCGCTCTACTTCCATTTTCCCGGCGGCAAGGACCAGCTCGTCGGCGAATCCGTCCGGCGGGCAGGAGGGATGATCGGTGACGCCCTCGGGGGACTGGCCGGCTCCAGTCCGTCCGTGGCGGAGTTCGTCGACGGGGTGCTGCGGCACCTGGGTGACCGGCTGGAGGAGTCGGGCTGGCGCAAGGGATGTCCGGTGGCCACCGTGGCGCTGGAGATGGCCGCCACCAGCGACCCGCTGCACGAGGTGTGCTCGGAGGTCTACGCCTCCTGGCAGGAGGCCCTGCGCACACAACTGGAGGGCCGTCCGGACGCCGACGACCTCGCCGTCACGATCCTGGCCCTGGTCGAGGGGGCCCTCCTGCTGGCCCGGGCGCACCGCAGCAGGGGGCCGCTGGACAGCGTCTCCCGTCAGATCGGCGCGCTGCTGGCCTGACACGGCCCGCCGTGACCGGCGGGCTTCTTTTTGACCTCAAAATATGTAGACCGATCTATTCGATCGGATCTCTTCAAGGAGTCTCATGGACGCGATCGTCTTCGGCGCGACCGGCTTCATCGGCCGCTCGCTCGTCGCGGAACTTCTCACCCGGGGGCAGCGGGTGGCGGCAGCCGTGCGCAACGACACCCTCACCCCCTGGCTGATCTCCCAGGGCGTCGACACCGGCGGGCTGGACATCGTCGCCGCCGACATCACGCGACCGCTCTCAGGACTGCCCGAGGTGCGCGACGTCTACAACGCCGCCGGCCGCTTCGCCTTCGGCCTCGGCGTGCCGGAGGCGCGGGCGACCAATGTCACCGGGGCGCTCAACGTGCTCGAATGGGCCGCCGAACTGTCGGGGCTGCGGCGGCTGGTGCACATCAGCGGGTACCGGGTGAGCGCGTCCGAAGGCCGGCCCGACTACGCCGGGCTGGGAGCGTACGAGGCGTCGAAGTTCGAAGGTGATCTCGCGGTGCGGGCCCGGGCCCGCGCCCTGGGGGTCCCGTTGACCATCGCCAACCCCAGCACCGTGATCGGGCCGGGCCAGTACATCGGCCTGGCCGCCCTCGTCGAGGACCTGTGGAACGGCCGGCTTCCCGCCCTGCCCGGCGGCCCCGACACCTTCCTGCCGATCGCCACGATCGACTACTTCGTACGGTTCCTGGCGGAGGTCCCCGCGTCGCCCGCGGGCGAGCACTATTGGGTGCTCGACGACAGCACCCCGCTCCTGCCCGAGCTGATCGGGACGATCGCCGACCACACCGGCGTACGGGCACCCCGGCGGACCGTCCCCGCCGGCCTGCTGCGGCGCCTGCCGCGCAAGCTGACCGGCGCCGATCCCGAGACGCTGGCGTTCCTGTCCACCGACCGCTACCCGACGGCCTCCGCCCGCGCCTTCGCGGCGAGCGCCGGCCTGGAGATGCCCCCGGCCGCCGACGCCCTGCGCGGGTGGGCCGACGACCTGGTGGCCGCCCGGTTCGGGGCCGCCTCGCCCTGGCTGAGGCCGTACGGCTTCTCCGAGGTGGCGGGCAGCCGTACCTGGGTGAGCGGAGAGCGGCACCGCCCCGACCACGTCCTCCTGCACGGACTGCCGATGAACGCGGACCTCTGGGCGCCCCTCGCCCCCTTCCTCCCCGGCCCGGTCCTGGCCCCCGACCTGCCCGGCCTGGGCCGCTCGGCCGCTACGGCCCGGCCGGTGGACGCGTGGCTGGCCGATCTACTGGGCCCGGTGCGCACCCGCCCCACGCTGGTCGCGCACTCCCTGGCCTGCGGACCCGCGCTGCGCTTCGCCGTCGAACACCCGGACCGCATCAGCGGCCTCGTGCTCATCTCCCCGGCGTTCCTGCAGGCACCCGCCTCCCGGCTCGCCCGCTCGGGCCTGGCCGCGCCGATGATGCGCCGCATGTCCGCCGCCCGGCTGGCCCGGACGCTCGGTGTCCCCGAGGGGGCGGAGGTGGAGAGCGCCGCGGCGGACCTGCGCCGTAGCGGCGTGGCCCGCCGCGTGGTCGCGGCCCTGCGGACGGACGTCGCCGGACGTCGGCGGTCGCGGGCGCTGCTGGACCGGGTGACCGTCCCGGTCCGGATCGTCGTGGGTTCGGCCGATCCGCTGGTCGAGGCCGTGGACCACCCGGTGGCCGAGATCGACGGGGCCGGGCACCACCCCCAGCTCACCCACCCCGCGCAGGTCGCCCGCCACCTCGCCGCCGTCTCCGCTCCGATCGGCGGATGACCGGCTGGGCCCCGCTGACCGGCTGGGCCCCGCCAGAGGCTGACCGCCGTGATCGGCTCAGGAGGACGGTGCTCGCCTCGATGCGCCCGGGCTGGGCCGCGGGTACGTCCTGGACTGCTTGACGCTGCCGTACGCGAAGCTCGACTCGATCGAGGCGATACCGGGGATGGCGTGGATCCGGTGGCGCACCAGGGCTTCGTAGGCTTCGAGGTCTTCGATGACGACCCGGAGCAGGTAGTCGCTGCTTCCCGCCATCAGGTAGCAGTCCTGGATGTGCTCGATGACCGCGACGTGCTCTTCGAACAGCCTCACCGCTTCCGCGGTGTGGCGTTCGAGGCGGATCCGGACGAACACGGTGACCGGGAGTCCGAAGGCGACCTGGTCGACCATGGCGGTGTAGCCGCGGATGAGGCCCGCTTCCTCCAGGCGCCGAACCCGGCGCAGACAGGGCGACGGGGAGAGCCGGACACGGTCGGCCAGATCCTGGTTGGACAGGCGCCCGTCGGCCTGCAATTCCCTGATGATCTGCAGATCGACTGCGTCCATGGCTACTCCTTGGCAGATTCTGCCCCAAACGTATGTCTGAGAGGCAGAACTGGCAATCGACTGCCCCGCCCGAAGCCCTAGCGTTGCCCTGGAACGGGCCGGACCGGTCCGCTCTCAGAGGCTGGAGCAATTTCCTTGGTCGCGACGAACACCACCCCGGCGACCGCGCCTCCCGACGCGGCGGGCCCGAAGGCCGGACACCCCGGCCGGTTCGGGCTCTCCCCGCAGGCCGAGGGCATGCTGGCCCTCCTGCTGACCGTGGCGATCTGGGCGGCCTTCGCGCTCAGCGCCCGCGCCCTGAGCGCCTCGTCCCTCCTGCCGGCCGACGCGGCCCTGCTGCGGTTCGGCGTCCCCCTCCTCGTCCTGCTCCCGGCCCTGTGGCGGCGGCGCCGCCGCATCGCCGCAGTGCGGCCGGGTGTCGCACTCAAGATCATCTGCGGTGCGGGGGTGCCCTTCTTCCTGGCGGCGATGCACGGCGGCGCGCTGACGTCCGCGGCCTTCGTCGGCTCGATCGTCCCCGGGATGGTCCCGCTGTTCGTCTCCGCCATCATGGTCCGCCGCGGACACGGAGTTCCCCGGGGAACGCAGGCGGCCGGGCTCGCGCTGATCGCGTCCGGTGTGGTCGCCCTCGTCTGGCGCTACGTCGTTCCGGTGGACACGGACGTACTCGCGGGGACCGGCACGCTCCTGGTGGCCAGCGGGCTGTGGGCCCTCTACACGGTGGGACTGCGCGAGGTGGACCTTGATCCCGTCGGATCGATCGGACTGCTCTGCCTGCCCTCCTTCGCCGTGATCGGAGTCCTGGTCCTGACGGGGGTGCTCCCGACGGGCATCGCGCACGCCGCGGGCAGCGACATCGTGCTGTTCCTGGTCGTGCAGGGACTCGGAGTCGGGCTGTGCGCGGGCCTGCTGTACGCCTTCGCCATCCGCAGGCTGGGCGCCGAACGCAGCTCCGTCGTCGGCAGCCTCAGCCCCGTCGCCGTCGTCCTGCTCGCCGTCCCCCTGCTCGGTGAGTCGCCGACCCTCGCCGTGCTCATCGGCGTCCCCCTCATCACCGCAGGCGTCGTCCTCGCCAACCGCCGCCCACGACCCAAGGTGCCCGCAGATGCTTGAGCTCCTCCCGCCGCCGCCCACCGACCCGCTGTGGGACCTGACCTACGAGTTCGGCACCGACGAGCGGCCCGAACGCCTGAACCTGGTCCTCGGCGTCTACCGGGACCAGACGGGAACCACGCCCGTCATGGCCGCCGTGCGCGAGGCCGAGATGCGCCTGGCGGAGCGCTCGGAGTCCAAGGAGTACCGCGGGCTCTCCGGCAACGCGGCCTTCAACCGCTCCCTGCTGGACCTGGTCCTGGGCCCCGGACCGGGCGGACCGGCCGACCGGGCCGCGGCCGTTCAGACCGTCGCGGGCTCCGGCGCACTGCGGCTGCTGGCCGATCTGATCTGGCGGACCCGCCCGGGCACCACGGTGTGGGTCAGCGATCCGGCCTACGTCAACCACCGGCCCATCCTGGAGGCCGCCGGGCTGAAGGTCCGTCCGTACGGCTGGCGCGACGCCGAGGGCGGCTTCGACACGGCAGGCGTGCTGCGCGAACTGCGCCAGGCCCGGCGGGACGACGTCGTCCTGCTCCAGGGGTGCTGTCACAACCCCACGGGTGTGGACCCCCTCCTCGACGACTGGGAGGCGCTGGCCGAGTCTGCCGTCCGCGGCGGCTGGGTGCCCTTCGTCGACCTCGCCTATCACGGGCTCGGCGACGGCCTGGAGGCCGACCTGCTGGCCACGCGGATGCTGGCGGCGCGCGTGCCGGAAATGCTGATCGCGGTCAGCTGCTCCAAGAACTTCGGCCTCTACAGCGACCGCGTCGGCTGCGCGATCGTTCTCGGTGCCTCCGGCCAGGCCGTGCGGCACGCGGAGACGGCCTTGCAGAACGCGGCCCGGACGCTGTACTCGATGCCGCCCGAGCACGGCGCGGCCGTCGTGACCACGATCCTGGAGGACGAGGGCCTACGGGCCGCCTGGCGGGCGGAACTGGACGTCATGCGGGGCCGGATCATGGCCAACCGGGCCGATCTGGTCGCCCACTTGAGCGCGCTGGGCCATGCGGAACGGGCACGGTCGCTGGCACGGCAGAAGGGGATGTTCTCCATGCTGCCGCTCACCCCGCCCCAGATGCTCCGGCTTCGCCGCCAGTACGCCGTCTACGGCACCACCTCGGGGCGGATCAACATCGCGGGAATCCCGGCGGACGGCATTCCCCGCCTCGCGCAGGGGATCGCGGCGGTGCTCGACACGGCCGACGCGCCGCGGGTGATCCTGCCGGCCTAGGCCCAGGCCAGGCCCAGGCCGTCTCCGGGCGGGTGCCGCCGGTCAGTCCTTCGGCGGGGCCAGGCGGGCCACCACGTCGGCCAGGTCCTCGCAGACCTCCTCGATCTTCAGGCGGATGTCGTCCTGCTCCGTGACGAGCGCCGCCAGCAGCAGCGCGGTCAGGGCGGCCGCCCCGTTGAGCGCCTGGAGGTTGACCATGACCTCGAAGAGGGTGTGGCCGGCGAAGGGTCCGGCACGGTCGGTCGCCGCCGTGATCGACAGGACGGACACGAGCAGGGCGCACGGTGCGGCGCCGGGAAGTCGGAAGCGCACCGCGGCCCAGATGAGCAGGGGGAAGACGAGGAAGAGCAGGGACAGGGAGCTGCGGGTGGCCGTGAGGGTGACGGCGCCGACCGTGACCGCCAGAGCCGCCGCCTCGGCCACCCGGTACGGGTCCCGGGGCAGCCGGGCCCGGCGCAGGACCAGCAGCAGCGGGGTCACCAGGAGGACGCCCATCGTGTCGCCGGCCCACCAGGCCGACCACACCGGCCAGAAGCTCGGGAGCGGCAGGTCGCCGGTGAGCACCAGCGTCCAGGTCCCGGTGGTGGAGCTGATCAGCATCGGCAGCAGGCCGCCCAGGAAGACCAGCGCCAGACCGTCCCGCAGCCGGTCCAGTTCGTGGCGGAAGCCCGCCCGGTGCAGCAGCGCGTAGGCGCACAGCGGAGCGAGGGTGTTGCCCGCGACGATTCCGAGATCGACGAGATCGAACGAACTGATCCGCTCGATGGCGAGGTAGGTCCCGAGTGCGATGCCGGGCCAGATCCGAGGCCCGAACCACAGCAGGCAGGCGAGGGCGATGCCGGTGGGCAGCCACAGGGGCGTGACGACCGCACCCTCGACGCTCACGTGCAGCAGCAGGCCGAGCCGACCGGTCGCGTGGTAGGCGACGGCGACCCCGAGGATCCGAAGGAGGGCTTCGGCCGGACGTCGCCATTCCACGGTGCGCACCACTGCATCAGACAACGGCCCGGGCGCCTCGGCAGGGCGTGACACGCGTGGACGGCCGGCTGGTTGCCGGGGGAGGGTCAGCGTGGTCCCGCCGCGTCGTGGCTGAGGACGAGCACTGCGGCGTCGTCGGCGTGGCCGGTGAAATCGGCCACCTTCATCACCTCGGCGGCCAGTTCGTCGGGATCGGCCCCCGCCGCCTCCCCGACGATCCGGGCCACGCGCTCCAGCCCCACCTCGATCGGGAACGACGGCCCCTCGACCACCCCGTCGGTGACCAGGACGATGGAGCCCGCCTCCGTCAGCCTCCGGCGGGTCACCGGGTACCGGGCCCCGGCGACCGTGCCCAGCGGCGGGCCGCCGGCGTCCTCGGCGATGCCGTACCGGCCGTCGACGGTGGCCCAGACGGTGGGGACGTGGCCGGCGCGGGCCGTCTGGAGCTCCCACGTACGCGGATCGAAGCGGAGCAGGCTGCAGGTCGCGAACAGCTCGCTGTCCATCGAGAGCAGCACGTCATTGGCCTGGCTCAGCACCTCGCCAGGATCGAGGACGACGGCGGACACGGCGCGCAGACACACCCGGACCTGCCCCATGAAGGCGGTGGCCGCCACATCGTGCCCCTGTACGTCGCCGATGGAGAAGGCCAGGGCCCCACCCGCCACCCGGAAGCCGTCGTACCAGTCACCGCCGATGTCGAGGCCGCGCCGGGCGGGCGCGTACCGGGCCGCGACCCTCAGCCCCGGCGTCACGGGCAGGGAGGCGGGCAGCAGCTCGCGCTGCAGGGCCTCGGCCAGCTCCACCCGGGCCTGCTGCAGCTCCGCGCCCTCCCGCGCCTGGGCGGTGAGCCGGCCCAGCATGCTCAGCAGATCCGCGCTGGCGGGCCGGGGAGGCCGGCGCGGGGTCACGGACCGCTCCGGGATACGTCGTCCATGTGCCTCTGCTTCCGCTGCGCGAAAGACCCGGGCTCATCATATTTCGGCTGGGCGCACGGCGCGCAGGCGGCCGGGGAGGCGCCGGAGCCTTGGGGGGTGTCCTGCCGGTCAGGCCGTCGAGAACAGCCGGCCGTAGGCCGTGATGGGGGTGGTCGGGGTGGCCGCCGCGCGCAGGGCCGCCCAGAGGAGCGTCTGGTTCGCGGTCAGGACCGGGCGGCCCAGGGTGGCCTCCAGGGCCGCGATCGCCCCGACGGCGCGGAATCCGTTGCCGCCGATCACGACCGCGTCCGCGGTGTCGGGGACGTGCGAGGCCACCCAGTCGTGCAGGGCCCGCGGCCCGATGAGGGTCTGCCCGCTGGGCAGGCCGCAGGGGGCGGCGTACGGGACCTCGAACCCGGCGTCCTCGTAGTAGCCGCGGCCCAGGTCGCTCAGCGTCTCGTCGAACCACGGCGGGTCCACGAGGGCGAGCCGGCCGACCTCCAGCGCCCGCAGCGCCTCGGCGGTGGCGGCGCAGGTGGCCACCACGGGAAGCCCGTGGGTGCGCTCGCGCAGCCGGTCCAGCATGTACCCCTCCCCGCGCGGGCCGATGACGTAGGCGGAGCTGGTGAAGGCGTAGGCGATCACCGACACGGGGGCGGCCGCCAGCAGCTCGGCGGCATCGTCCACGTGCGGGGGCTCGGCGAAGGCCCGTACGGGGGCGAGCGGAATGGTGGGGTCCATCGCGCCGCCGTGTCCCATCGCGCGGAACGGCACCCGCGCGGCGTGCACGCCCACGTCGGTCGGAGCCATGGCGCGCAGCTCCGACTCGGGGCCGACATCGGCGTGCGGGGTGAGGACGCCGAGGCGGACGCGCACGTCCCACCCGTCGGGCTGCCACATCGCGTGTTCCTCTCGGAGGCCGGGAGATACGGGAGATCTTCCACTGTGTCACCGGTCGGGCCGTGGAGGCGCCCGGCCGCGCCGCCGCGTGCGGGGCCGGGGCGTCCTTCCGGGATATCCACAGGGCCGAGGGGATCCGGGCGGATGTGTCCGAGGAGGTCGCTAGGCTTCTGGGATGACCCCTTCCGAAGCAGCCGTCGAGATCCCCGACGCCCAGCAGGTGCTCCACCGCGTCTTCGGGTACGACTCGTTCCGCGGCGAGCAGCAGCAGATCATCGAGCACGTGGCCGGTGGCGGCGACGCGCTGGTGCTGATGCCCACCGGCGGCGGCAAATCGCTCTGCTACCAGATCCCGGCGCTGGTCAGAGCGGGCACCGGAGTGGTGATCTCCCCACTGATCGCCCTGATGCAGGACCAGGTGGACGCCCTCAACGCGCTCGGAGTGCGGGCCGGGTTCCTCAATTCGACGCAGCTGTCCGACGACCGGCGCGCGGTCGAGCAGGCCTTCCTCGACGGCGAGCTCGACCTGCTCTACCTGGCACCCGAGCGGCTGCGCACCGAAGGGACGCAGCGGCTGCTCGACCGGGGCACGGTCTCGCTCTTCGCCATCGACGAAGCGCACTGCGTCGCCCAGTGGGGCCACGACTTCCGCCCCGACTACCTCGCGCTGTCCATGCTCCACGAGCGCTGGCCGAAGGTGCCCCGGATCGCGCTGACCGCGACGGCCACCGAGGCCACGCACGCAGAGATCGCGGCGCGCCTCGGCCTGGAGGAAGCCCGCCACTTCGTGGCCGGCTTCGACCGGCCGAACATCCAGTACCGGATCGTGGCGAAGAACAACCCGGTCAAGCAGCTGCTGGAGCTGATCCGCACCGAGCACCCCGGCGACGCCGGGGTCGTCTACTGCCTCTCGCGGGCCTCGGTGGAGAAGACGGCGGCCGCCCTCGTCGAGCAGGGCATCGACGCCGTGCCCTACCACGCGGGCATGGACTCCCGGACGCGCGCGGCGAACCAGTCGAAGTTCCTGCGCGAGGACGGGGTCGTGGTGGTCGCCACGATCGCGTTCGGCATGGGCATCGACAAGCCGGACGTGCGCTTCGTGGCCCACCTGGACCTGCCCAAATCGGTCGAGGGCTACTACCAGGAGACCGGCCGTGCCGGCCGCGACGGGGAGCCGGCCACGGCCTGGCTGGCGTACGGGCTCCAGGACGTGGTGCAGCAGCGCAAGATGATCGAGGGCTCCGAGGGCGACGAGGCGCACCGCCGCGCGCTGGCCGGACACCTGGAGGCGATGCTCGCGCTGTGCGAGACGGTCGGCTGCCGCCGGGTACGGCTGCTGGCGTACTTCGGCCAGACCGGCGCGCCGGACTGCGGGAACTGCGACACCTGCCTGACGCCGGCCGAGTCCTGGGACGGGACGGTCCCGGCGCAGAAGCTGCTGTCCACGGTGTGGCGGCTGGCCAAGGAACGGCGTCAGAAGTTCGGCGCCGGCCAGATCATCGACATCCTGCAGGGCAAGAAGACCGCCAAGGTCATCCAGTTCGACCACGACGGGCTCTCGGTGTTCGGCATCGGGGCGGACCTGGGCACGAACGAATGGCGCGGGGTCGTACGGCAGTTGCTGGCGCTCGGACTGCTGGCGGTCGAAGGCGACTACGGCACGCTGGTGCTGACCGAGGCCAGCGGCGAGGTGCTGGGCGGGCGCCGGAGCGTCCCGATGCGCAAGGAGGCGGCGCCGGCGGCCGGTTCCTCCCGCAGGGAGTCCGGCGGATCGCGCTCCGGGAAGGGCGGCCGGGTACCGGTCGACCTGCCGGCGGCCGCCGTGCCGGTGTTCGAGTCACTCCGCGCGTGGCGCGCCGAGACCGCGCGGGAGCAGGGCGTGCCGGCGTACGTCGTCTTCCACGACGCGACGCTGCGGGAGATCGCGACCCAGCTGCCCGGGACGGTCGCGGAGCTGGGCACGATCAGCGGGGTCGGCGAGGCCAAGCTCGCCAAGTACGCCGAGGGCATCCTGCGGACCCTGGGCGGCGCGCAGCCCGAGCCGGGCGCGGGGGACCCGGAGACGTCGACCGGAGCCGCCCCGGCGGCGACCGCCCGCGCGGCGGTCACCCCGGACGCGGCCACACCCGCCACGCCCGCCCCGGCCGCCCGGGCCGTCGCGGTCGCCTCCGCCGCCGTGCCCGCCCAGTCCCCGCCGGCCCCGCGGGCGGAGGAGTCGCTCTTCGGCCCGGAGGACGAGGACATCGACCCGCCCTGGGACGACTGGGAGTAGCAGCCCGGCTGTGGGGCGCCCGGTCCGGGGCCGAGCCGGAGGTATGGCCGGTACCCGGCCGGGGCCCCGCGGCACGGAGCTGCGGCCGGCCCGACTGGGTGCGGTCCACCCTCGGGGAACCGCTGCCGGTCGGCCGCTCGAACGCGTACTTCCACTTGGAGCAGCCCTGTTCGCGGGGGTCCTCGCCGGCCTGGTCCAGTTCCAGCGGGGCGCGCTGGACGGTTGGTGGGGGGCCCTGATCCTCTACATCGTTCTGGTGTGGGTCACCGTGATCCTGCCCTGGCTCCGCCCGAAGCCGGAATCCGTGCCGTCCGCCCCGACACAGCGCCGGGCGGCGAAGGCTCGGATAGGGTGAATCGGTAGGAATCGGGCCCCCTGGGGTGAGGTCGGCGCATTGGACACGTACCAGGAGACGAGCGAGGTACCGGACCAGCCGGTGGCTGCTGTCGGGTACGCGGGCGTACTGAGCGAACTGCTGCCGATCGCCCTGTGGCGGGAGGACGCCGACGGGCTCGTCGTCGAGTGGTCGCTGGCCGCCCAGGACCTGCTGGGCCACCGCCCCGAGGACATCCTCGGCAGGCAGGGCTCCGACGTGCTGGTCCCCGACGCCAACCACGAGCTCGCCGACCAGCTGACCCGCCGGGTCCAGGCCGGGGAGACGGTCGTCGGCACCCTGCCCGTGCGCCACCGTGACGGACACCAGGTCCCGATGGAGATGTGGATCCTGCCCTCACCCGATCCGCAGGGGCGCACCGGTTCCATGCTGATCGCCGTGGAGACCTCCGAGGTCCTGCGGATGCGCGATTCGCTCGCCGCGCTGCAGAGCCTGTTCACCCAGTCGCCGATCGGCCTCGGCACCCTCGGCCCGGACCTGCGCTTCCTGCGCGTCAACGACGCCCTCGCCCGGATGAACGGGGTGTCCGCCGCCGAGCACATCGGCAAACGGCTCACCGAGGTCGTGCCCGGGGTCAATGCCGTCGCGCTCGAACGGCTCATGCGCAAGGTGCTGGAGTGCGGCTCCGCCGTCGTGGACGTCCGGCGCACCGGCCGCACCCCCGCCGACCCCGACCACGACAGGACCTGGTCCTGCTCCTACGCCCCGCTGCTGGACGGCTCCGGGCGGCGGCTCGGCCTGATCGCCTCCCTCATCGACATCACCGACGGGCAGCGCGCCCAGGCGGAGGCGGAGCGGGCGCGCAGCCGGTTCGCCCTGCTCTCCGAGGCCGGTACCCGCATCGGCACCACGCTGGACCTCGGGCAGACGGCCCAGGAGCTCGTGGAGGTGCTGGTACCGCAGCTCGCGGACTCGGCCGACGTACAGCTCCTGGAAGCCGTACTGGATCCGGACGAGGCCGGCGCGTCCACCCGGGGCGTGCTGCGCCGCCTGGCCTCGCTCTTTCCGGACCCGGCGGCGCCCACCTCGAAACTGACCGCCGGGCAGACCTTCCAGATCCCGGCGGGCACCGCCTACGAGCAGGTCATCACCGAGGGCGTGGCGATGAACCTCTTCACCGCCGACATCCCGGCCCTGATCAAGGATCCGCGCGCGGGAGCGCTGCGCGCGTACCTGGCCACTCTCGGCTGCGCCCGCATGGTCCCGCTGGTGGCCCGCGGCCGGGTGCTCGGGGTGGTCGTGGTGACCCGGGTGCGCGGGCGCGAGGTCTTCGACCACGAGGACTGCGTGCTCATCGACGAGGTGGTGGCCCGGGCGGCCCTGAACATCGACAACGCCCGGATGTACACCACCCAGCGCGCGGCGGCCCTGACGCTGCAGCGCAGCCTCACCAACAACGTCCTGCCCGAGGTCGCCGGCCTGGAGCTGACCGGCCGCTACCTGCCGGCCAGCGACCACGACGTCGGCGGGGACTGGTTCGACGTGATCGAACTGCCGGACGGCCGGACCGGCCTGGTGATCGGCGACGTGATGGGCCACGGCATCCACGCGGCCGCGGTCATGGGCCAACTGCGCACAGCGGTACGGACCCTGGCGCGGCATCAGGTGACCCCGGAGCAGATGCTCCGGTCGCTGGACGCCGTGGTGGCCGACCTCGGCGAGGACGAGATGGCCACGTGTGTCTACGCCGTCCACGACCCGGTGACGGGCGCGTGCGTCATCGCCCGCGCCGGCCACCCGCCGCCGGCCGTGGTCACGGCCGCCGGGGCCGTGACCTTCCTGGAGGGCCCGCCGGGAACCCCGCTCGGCACGGGTGGACGGGAGTTCCGCACGGAGGAGGTCCGGCTCGAGCCGGGCAGCCTGCTCGTGCTCTACACGGACGGCCTCATCGAGTCCCGGGACCGGGACCTGGACGAGGGGATGGCAGGGCTGGCGGATGCCCTGAGGAGCGCGGGAGAGCCCCTGGAGGCCCTCTGCGACACGATCCTGGCGCGCCTCCTCCCGGAGGCCCCGCAGGACGACGTGGCGGTGCTGCTGGCCCGGATGCGGTGATTGCCGATCGGCGATCGGTGAGGGCCGATCGTTTGCACTAGAGCGATAATTGCTTGCCTCTAGCGCAAACCGAGATTATCTTTTCTGTCATGCCTGCCAAGTCGCCGTCCCCCATCACGCTCACCGGCCGCCACGTCCGTCTGGAGCCGCTGACCAGGAGCCATCTCCCCGATCTTTACGAGGCCGGCGGCCGCGACGAAGAGGTCTGGCGCTGGCAGGGCGGCCCCGCGCCGCAGACGCAGGAGGAGCTGGGCGCCAGGCTCGACACCGTGCTGGAGGGCGACTACCTCCCCTTCGCCGTCATCCACCTCGCGAGCGGCCAGGCCGTCGGCTGGACCACGTACCTCGACATCAGCCCGGCCGACGAACGCCTGGAGATCGGCTGGACCTGGTACGGGCGCGCGTACTGGCGCAGCGCCGTCAACACCGAGTCGAAGCTGCTCCTGCTCACCCACGCCTTCGAGGACCTCGGCATGGGCAGGGTCCAGCTCAAGACGGACCACCTCAACACCCGCTCCCAGGCCGCGATCGCCCGCCTCGGAGCGCAGCGCGAAGGCGTCCTGCGCCGCCACCGCCTGCGCCCGGACGGCACCTGGCGCGACAGCGTGTACTTCTCCCTGCTGGCCGACGAATGGCCCGAGGCCAAGGCCCGCCTGTCCGCCCGGCTCTAGAGCGTGCGTCACCGCCCTCCGGCTACCAGGCCAGGTCCTCCAGGGCCTCCAGGTCCACGACGGCCGGGGGCGGCGGCTCGGCCGCGCCCGTCAGCGGGAGCTCCGCCCAGATCACCTTGCCGCGGTCCGTGTACCGGGTGCCCCAGCGCTCCGCGTACTGGGCGACGAGGAACAGGCCGCGCCCGCCCTCGTCGGTCGTGGCCGCGTAGCGCAGGTGCGGTGAGGTGCTGCTGCCGTCGGAGATCTCGCAGATCAGGGTGCGGTCGCGGAGCAGCCGGACCCGGATCGGCGGGGTGCCGTAGCGGATGGCGTTGGTGATCAGCTCGCTGAGGATGAGCTCGGCGGTGAAGGTGACGTCCCCGAGGCCCCACGCGGTGAGCTGCGCGGAGCCCGCGCGGCGGACCCGGGACACGTCCGAGGGGTCCGGGAGCACCTCCCACTCCGCGATCTGCTCGGCCGGGAGCCGCCGGGTGTCGGCGATGAGCAGGGCGATGTCATCGCTCGGCGCCGGGAACAGCAGCGCGGCCAGGACGTCGGAACAGGCCTGGTCGGGGCTGCGGTCCGGCCGGGACAGGGCCGCGGTCAGCAGGCCGAGGCCGGTGTCGAAGTCCCGGTCGCGGTCCTCCAGCAGCCCGTCGGTGAACAGCACGAGCCGGCTCGCCTCGGGCAACTGCAGCTCCACGGCCTCGAAGGGCATCCCGCCGACGCCCAGGGGCAGCCCGATCGGGAGCTCGGGGTACTCCACCTCCCCGTCGGGCCCGACCAGGGCCGGGCCGGGGTGGCCGGCGCTGGCCATGGCGCAGTGGCCGGACACCGGGTCGTACACCGCGTACAGGCAGGTGGCGCCGGTGACGCTCGAGGACTCGCCCTCCCCGGCATCCTCGTCGGCCGAGGACTCGTCCTGGTCGATCCGGTCGATCAGCTCGTCGAGGTGGCCCAGCAGCTCGTCGGGCGGCATGTCGAGCGTGGAGAAGTTGTGCACGGCGGTCCGCAGCCGGCCCATGGTGGCGGCGGCGTGCACCCCGTGCCCCACCACGTCGCCGACGACCAGCGCGACCCGAGCCCCGGCGAGCGGGATCACGTCGAACCAGTCCCCGCCCACCCCCGCCTTCGCGGGCAGGTACCGGAATGCGACGTCCACGGCGCTCAGGTCGGGCAGCACCCGCGGCAGCAGGCTGCGCTGGAGGGTCACCGCCACCGCGTGCTCGCGCGTGAAGCGGCGGGCGTTGTCGATGGAGACCGCGGCTCGCGCCGCCAGCTCCTCGGCGAAGGACAGGTCCTCCTCGTCGAAGGGCTCGGGGGTGTCGGCCCGCCAGAAGTTGGCCATGCCGAGGACCACCCCGCGGGCCTGGAGCGGTACGGAGATCAGCGAGTGCAGTCCGTAGTCCAGGGCCACCCTGGTGCCGTCGTGGTCCTGGGCCCGCCAGCCGAAGGCGGAGTTCAGATCGGCCGCGAGGACCGCCCGCCCGGCGTCCAGGGCCGCCGACATCGGCGCGGTCGCCACCACGAAGCGGATGACGTCGCCCACCGGCTGGAGCGGGGAATCCACGCGGACCCCGGTCATGGCGGCCCGGCGCATCTCGGTGTGCGTGCCACCGCCGGGCTCCTCGCCGCGCAGCACGGGCTCCAGCAGCTCGACGGTGACGAAGTCCGCGAACCGCGGGACCGCGACCTCGGAGAGCTCCTCGGCGGTGCGGACCACGTCCAGGGTGGTCCCGATGCGCACGCCGGCGTCGTAGAGCAGCTGGAGGCGGTCGCGGGCGACCGCGGCCCGGCCGGAGAGCGCGGCGAGCTCGGTGGAGTCGCGCAGGGTGGTCACGGTGCCGGACGGGCGGCCCCCGTAGGGCTTGGTCGGGCGTACGTTCACGGCGAGGAGCCGGTCGCCCGCACGGTGGACCTCGTCGGTGGCGGCCCGCCCGGAGGTCAGCAGCGCGGCCGTGGGCGGATCGAGGCCGAGCTCGCCCACGTGCCGCAGCTCGGCGTCGGCGGGCAGGTCGAGGAGGCGGCGGGCCTCGTCGTTGGCGAGCAGCAGCCGGCCCTCGGCGTCGATGATCAGGACGCCCTCGCGGACGGCGTGCAGAACCGCTTCGTGGTGTTCGTTCATCCGGGTCATCTCGGCCTCGCCGAGGCCCCGGGTCTGGCGCCGCAGCCGGCGGCTGACGAGGGCGGCGCCGCCGGTGCCCAGGAGCAGGGCGCCGGTGGCCGCGCCGAGGAGCAGGGGCAGCTGGCCCTCGACCACGTCGCCGACGTTCTCGACCTCGATGCCGGTGGCGACCAGGCCGACCACCGTGCCCGCGGAGTCCCGTACGGGGACCACGGCGCGGACCACGTCGCTGGGCTTTCCCTGGAACGTCTCGGTGAAGGCCTGTCCGGCCGCGGCGCGGGAGAGGTCGCCGGTGGCGCGCCGGCCGATGAGCTCGGGGCGGGAGTCGGTGTACCGGATCCCGTCGGATGTCATGACGGCGATGAAATCGACGCCCGAGGCCCGGCGGGCGCCCTCGGCCAGCGGCTGGAGCACGGCGGTCGGGTCGGCGGACTCCAGGGCCGCGGGGAGGCCGGGGGCGTGCGCGAAGGACTCGGCGGCGGCGAGGGAGCGGTTGCGGGCGTCGCGCTGGCTGTCGTACCGGGCCTGGAAGAACAGGGCCGAGGCGGCGGCCGTGATCAGCACAAGGACGAGGACGGCCTGGAGGGCGAAGACCTGGCCGGCGACGCTGCGGGCGCCGAGCGAGAGGTGGGCGAACAGCCGGGAGAACGGGCGGGTGAGGCGGTGTGCGAGGCGGCGCGCGCGACTGCGGCCGGGCCCGTGTGCGGGGCCGATTCCGGGTTCGTGTCCGGGCCCGATTCCGGGTGGGGACCCGTCCTCGGACGGGGGCCTGTCCTCGGGCGCTCCTTCGGAGCCCCTGGGTGGGCCAAAACGTCCGGTCATGAGCCATTTCTAACACTGTCGGCGGGGTTTGGGGGAGGCCCCGGGGGTCCTGGTGCGGTAGCGGCCGCACGGTACGCGCGGGGGCTCGTGCCGACGTACGAGGTGAAGTGCTGGCGGAAGGTGACCTCGCTGGCGAATCCGGCCCGCCGGGCCACCTCGGTGACCGGATGATCGGTGCGCTCCAGCAGTTTGCGGGCTTCGTCCAGACGGTGGCCCAGGAGCCATTTGTGCGGGGTGGTGCCGGTCGACGCGGCGAAGTGCCGGGCGAAGGACCGCGGGGACATCCCGGCCCACCGGGCCAGGGTGGCCACGTCCAGCGCCTCGTGCAGCCGCCCGAGCGCCCGCTCCCGTACGAGGGCCAGCGCCTCGGCGGTACGGTCGGCGACCGGGGTCGGGCGGTCCAGGTACTGGGCGTGTTCGCCGGTGCGGAACGGGCCGGTCACCATCGAGCGGGCGATGGCGGCGGCCGCCTCGGAGCCGTGGGCCTCGCGGACCAAGTGCAGGCAGAGGTCGATCCCGGAGGCGACCCCGGCGGAGGTCCACAGCCCGTCGTCCCCGACGTAGAGCGGGGCCTCCTCGACGCGCACGGCGGGGTACCGCCCGGCCAGCGCCGGGGCCAGCGACCAGTGGGTCACGGCCCGGCGGCCGGCCAGCAGCCCGGCCTCGGCGAGGATGAAGGCGCCCGCGCACAGGGCGGCCACCGGGATGCCCCGGGCGTGGGTGTCCCGCAGGACGGCGAGGACCGGCTCGGGCGTCGGGTCACAGGGCCGGTCCAGCGCGGGAACCACGACGAGGTCGGCGCCGGCGAGCCAGTCGAGCCCGCGGTCCGGGGTCAGGGTCAGCCCTCCGGGGAGCGGGATCGGGCCGGTGTCGAGGGCGCACCGGCGCAGCTCGAAGGGGGGTACTCCGTTGTGGCCGCGGTCATGCCCCCAGACCTCGGTGATGACGGCCAGGTCGAAAGCGCGGATGCCGGGCTGAACGACGATCGCAACGCGGTGCATGGCCGTGAGTCTGCCACGGAGGCCGTGCCGAAGGGGAGGGCCGAGCCCCCGGCGGATGCCGCCGCGAGGCCCCCGACCTGGGGCGGAGCCGGACTTCGGGCCGCTCCGGGCCCGGTTCTGCCACGATGGCAGGATCTCATCGGTTCGCGGGCCGGGTGGTACTGGTTCGAGGGGGAGGGGCCGCCCAGGATGAGGGCATGACGAACGAGAGCACGACCACGACGACTCAGACGACCACGACCACGACCACGACCACGACCGACATCGAGCTCGCCGCGAACAGTGCCCTGCTGGTGATCGACGTCCAACAGGGCTTCGACGACTCCGACTTCTGGGGGCCGCGCAACAACCCGGCCGCCGAGGAGAACATCGCCGCGCTGATGGACGCCTGGCAGGAGACCGGCCGTCCTCTCGTTCTCGTGCAGCACGCTTCCCGCATGGCCGGCTCCGTCCTCTCGCCGGACCAGCCCGGGTACGCCTTCAAGGACTTCGTCGCCGAGCGGGCCGGCCGGGCCGCGCTGCACGTCACCAAGTCCGTGAACTCTTCCTTCTACGGCACCCCGGACCTCGCCGACTGGCTCACCGCCCAGGGCGTCGGACAGCTCGTCGTCGCTGGGATCCAGACGAACATGTGCGTCGAGACCACGGCCCGGATGGCCGGGAACCTGGGCTACGAGGTCCTCGTGCCGCTCGACGCCACGCACACCTTCGACCTGGCCGCCGAACCCGGCCCGGACGCACCCCGGCTGACGGCCGACCAGCTCGCCACCGCCACCGCGGTCAACCTCCAGGGCGGCGGCTTCGCCCGGATCGTCACCACCGCCCACCTCCTCGCGGCGGCGAAGGCGTAGCGCACTTCCCGTTCGGGAGCGTGGGGTGGGGACACCCCCCCCGCACACGCCGACGGCCCGGACCCCCTGTCAGGGGATCCGGGCCGTCGGACAGGGCGGACGCCTCGTCAGAGGACGTCGGCCGCGATGCTCTCCGCCACCCGCTCCAGCAGCGGCCCCGCGTTCGGGATGCTCACCGCCGGGTCCGGCTCGAGGTCCGTGAGCGGGTAGGCCCGCTGGATGCCGGCGGCCTGGAGGGCCTCCTGCGTGAGCAGCAGGCGGCCGCAGACCGCGACGACCGGCTTGCCCGCCGCGCGAGCCGCCGCCGCGACACCGGCCGGAGCCTTGCCGTGGAGGGTCTGCTCGTCCAGCGAACCCTCACCGGTGATGACCAGAGTGGCCCGCTCCAGCGCCGGCGCGAAGCCGAGCACCTCGAGCATCAGCTCGATGCCGGGGCGGAACGAGGCACCGAGCAGCAGGGCCCCGTAGCCGATGCCGCCCGCTCCGCCCGCGCCGGGCGAAACCGCCGCCTCGGCGGCCAGGGAGCCGATCGACTTCTCCAGGACCACCGCGAAGTGCGCCAGCGCCGCGTCCAGCGTCGCCACGTCCTCGGGCGACGCCCCCTTCTGCGGGCCGTAGACCGCCGGAGCGCCCTTCGGACCCGTCAGAGGGTTGTCCACGTCGCTCGCCAGGACGAAGTCGATCTCCTTGATGCGCGGGTCGATGCCCGACAGGTCGGCCGAGGCCAGCCCGGCCAGCGCGCCGCCCCCCGGACCGACCGGTTCACCGTTCGCATCCAGGAACACCGCGCCCAGCGCGGCCAGCATGCCCGCACCGCCGTCGGTGGTGGCGCTGCCGCCCACACCGAAGACGATCGAGCGCGCTCCCGCGTCGAGTGCGGCCTTCAGCAGCTCGCCGGAGCCGTAGGTGGTCGCCGTCAGCGGGGCGAAGACACCCGCCGGCAGCAGCTGGAGCCCGGAGGCCTCCGCCATCTCGACCACCGCGGTGCCCTCGCGCAGGGCGAAAGCGGCCGTGACCTGGTCACCGAGCGGTCCGGTGACCCGTACCTCCCGGCGTTCGAAACCGGCCGCCACAGCGGCCGCGACCGTACCGTCGCCGCCGTCCGCGACGGGGAGGGTCTCGATCTCCACGCCCGGTACGGCCTTGCGAAGGCCGGCCGTCACCCGCTCCGCGACCTGAACGGCCGTGAGCGAGCCCTTGAATTTGTCCGCGGCGATGAGCACGCGCGCGGTCTCAGTTACTGCTCCGTCCGTCACCTTGCTAATCCCTTGCTATCGAACAGTGCAGTCGCGCCACCCCTGAGCCTATCCGGAGGATCCTCCTATGCCCATGCGTGGCCTGGGCCACACACGGCGCGGCATACCCCTAAATAGGGATATAGGCCCGCATAGTGTGGCCGCATGAGCACGGATTCACTGGAACAGCCACGTCCGGATTCCCCAGGTGGCGGGTCCGCAGGACCTGGCGACGGCACTGGCGGCGCCGGCGGTACGGACGGCACTCCCGACCGGACCGTCGTCGCCATCGGAGTGATCTCCGTCCTGGCCGTGGTCGCCTGGGCGGCCCTCGGGAAGAGTTCCTTCGACTCGGCGTCGAGCAGCGCGCTGGCCTGGGTGCTCAGCAACTTCGCGTGGCTCTTCGTGATCGCCGCCGACGTGTTCCTCGTCATGTGCGTCGTGCTCGCGATCAGCCGCTTCGGCCGGATCCGCCTCGGCAGGGACGACTCGGAGCCGGAGTTCACGAACCTCGCGTGGATCGCGATGATGTTCAGCGCGGGCATGGGGATCGGGCTCATGTTCTACGGAGTGGGCGAGCCGCTCACCCACTACCTGAATCCGCCCCCGGCCTCCGGCGCGGCCCCCGGCACCGGTGACGCCGCCCGCGCCGCGCTCGACTACTCCTTCTTCCACTGGACCCTCACCCCCTGGGCGATCTACGGCATCGCCGGCCTCGCCCTCGCCTACGCGACCTTCCGCAAGGGCCGCGGCAACCGCCTCAGCTCCGCCTTCGTCCCCCTCATGGGCGAGGAGCGGGCCAACGGCCGGCCCGGCAAGGCCATCGACCTGCTGGCCGTCTTCGCGACCGTCTTCGGCACCGCCACCAGCCTCGGCCTCGGCGCCCTCCAGGTCGCCAAGGGACTCAACATCACCACGGGGATCGAGGACTCGACCACGGTCGAGCTGATCATCATCGGCTCCCTCTCCGCCGCCTTCGTGCTCTCCGCCTTCTCCGGGCTGCACAAGGGCGTCAAATGGCTCAGCACGATCAACATCGTGCTCGCCGCGGCCCTGATGACCTTCGTCTTCGTCCTCGGCCCGACCGTCTACATCCTTGACGTGATCCCGGCGAGCATCGGCAGCTACCTGCACGAGCTGCTCCCGATGGCCACCCGCACCGGCGCCTTCACCGACAGCGAGTGGCTCGGCGCGTGGACGATCTTCTACTGGGCGTGGTGGCTCTCCTGGGCGCCCTTCGTCGGCACCTTCATCGCCCGCATCTCGCGCGGCCGCACCATCCGCGAGTTCCTCGTCGGCGTGCTCCTGGTGCCCAGCGGCGCCACCGTCGTCTGGTTCTGCATCATGGGCGGCACCGCGATCCGCCTCGACTCCACCGGCGTCGCCGACATGGCAGCCAAGGCCAAGGAGGGCACCGAGGCCTCGCTCTTCGCGATGCTCGACGCGCTCCCGCTCGGCACGGTCACCTCGTGGATCGCCATGCTCCTGGTGATGACGTACTTCGTCACCAGCGCCGACTCCGCCTCCCTCGTCATGGGCTCCCTCACCAGCCGCGGCTCCCTGAACCCGCCGACCTGGCTCGTGGTCACCTGGGGCGTGCTGATGGCCTCCGTGGCCGCCGTACTCCTCGTCGCGGGCGGCCTGAAGTCCCTCCAGACGGCCACCATCCTGGTCGCGCTGCCGTTCGTGGTCGTGATGCTGCTCCTGTGCTGGGCCCTGGTGAAGGAGCTGCGCGAGGACCCGGGTGCGGGCCCCGTCCGCCACCACGCCCTCCACGGCCTCCGGGACGCGGTCAAGGCCATGGTCGGCGACGCCATCACCGAACAGGGCCCGGCCCGCCACCCCCGCCTGCGCCGCGTGGCGGAGTCGAGGAACCGCGACCGGGAGGACGGGCCGCCGGGCGGCACCGGAGAAGAGTGATCCCCGGCCACCCGGGGCGGCTGGGTAGGGTTGCGGCGTGACCACCACCGATGATTACGCCACCTACATCTCGAGCCTGCCCCGGGTGCTGGCCGGAGCGGCCGCCCTCTTCCGGGACGCCGAGGGCCGGGTGCTCCTCGTCGAGCCCAATTACCGGGAGGGCTGGGCGCTGCCGGGCGGCACCATCGAGTCGGACACGGGGGAGTCCCCGCGCACGGCCGCCCGCCGGGAGAGCGCCGAGGAGATCGGCATCGACGTGCCGCTCGGCCGGCTGCTCGCCGTCGACTGGTCGCTCGGCGCGGGCCGGCCCCCGCTCGTCGCGTACCTCTACGACGGCGGCGTGCTCGACGCCGAGCAGCTCGCGTCCATCAAGCTCCAGGAAGAGGAGCTGATCTCGTGGCGGCTGGTGGAACCGGCCGAGCTGACGGACCATCTGCTCGGATCCCTGGGCCTGCGCACCATGGAGGCGTGCCGGGTCCTGCGCACCGGCGAGGGCACCGTGGAGCTGGAGAACGGCCGCAGGTCGCAGGCCTCGTAGCCCCTTCCGCTCGTTATTCCGTGCCTACACCGAGCAGGACAGAATTCAGCAAATGATCACGATGTACGCCTGGCCCAGCACCGCCGACGGGCCCGACGCCCTGCCCATGGTCCACTTCACCACCGACCAGCAGGAGAGCGGCGAGGTCACTCCCGACGGGGTGCCGGTCTGGATGTTCGACACCGCGATCCGCGACGGCGGTTGGGCCCAGTTCACCGACTTCGAGGCCTGGTCCGCGCCGGCCGAGGGCTGGCAAGCCTTCTACCGCCGCGAGGACGACGTCCTCGCCGTCACCGGCCCCGGCGCCTGCGAGGGCTGGTACCAGGGCGGCCTCGGCGCCGACGCCGACTGGGTCGGGGCGGCCGCCGCCCAGCAGAGCGTGGTCCTGCTCGCGGCCCCCGTCCAGCACCCGTCCCTGTACGCCTACGCGGTCGAGGCCGGCGCCGCCTTCGCACTGCTGGTCCCGCTGGTGGTCATCTAGCCGTGAGTTCCCTCCCCGCCGACCCGACGGTGCTCCACCCGTTTCCCGACCAGCCGCGCGTGGTCCTGCTGAAGCCGCTGGTCACCTCGCCGCTGATCGAGGTGGGGGAGTACTCCTACTACGACGACCCGGACGACCCCACCGCGTTCGAGACCCGCAACGTGCTCTACCACTACGGGCCGGAGAAGCTGGTCATCGGGAAGTTCTGCGCGCTGGGCACCGGGGTCCGGTTCCTCATGAACGGCGCCAACCACCGCATGGACGGTCCCTCCACGTTCCCGTTCCCCATCATGGGCGGGTCCTGGGCCGACCACTTCGACCTGCTCGCCGGCCTGCCCGGCCGGGGCGACACGGTCGTCGGCAACGACGTCTGGTTCGGCTACAACGCGATGGTCATGCCCGGGGTGCGCATCGGGCACGGCGCGATCATCGCCGCCGGCGCCGTGGTCGTGGACGACGTCCCCGACTACGGGATCGTCGGCGGCAACCCGGCCACCCTCATCCGCACCCGCCACACCGACGAGGAGATCGCCCGCCTGCTCGCCCTCGCCTGGTGGGACTGGCCGGTGGAGCACCTCACCCGGCACGTTCGTGCCGTCATGTCCGGCACCGTCGCCGACCTCGAAGCGATCGCACCGCCGGTCGGCTGAGTCCTAGAGCTCCTAGAGCTCCTAGAGCTGCTCGGCTCCGGACTCGAAGGTCAGCAGGCGCACCTTGCGGTCGATGCCGCCGCCGTAGCCGGTCATGGAGCCGGACGCCCCGATCACGCGGTGGCACGGCACGATGATGCCGACCGGGTTCTTCCCGTTGGCCAGCCCCACCGCGCGCGAGGCGTTCGGCTTGCCGAGCTTGGCGGCCAGTTCCCCGTACGACCAGGTCTGCCCGTAGGGGATCCGTACGAGCTGCTCCCACACGCTGCGCTGGAACTCGGTGCCCTCCAGCCGGACCGGCAGGTCGAACTCGGTGAGCTCCCCGGCGAAGTACGCGGTCAGCTGCCGCACGACCTCCGGGAAGGGGGCCTCCCCGGCCGCGACGCGCTCCCCGAAGGCCTCCTCGGCCGGACGGTGGCGCTGCCCGGTCATGTAGAGGCCGCAGAGGACCCCGTCGGCGGCGACGAGGGTGAGCGGCCCGTAGGGGCTGTCCACGACGGTGTGCTGGCGGGTGCTGCTCGTGCTGCTGCTCATGATGGCTCTCCTCGGAAGTCGGTGGGGGGTCAGACGGGCAGGACGTTGATCGCGTGGTCCTCGGTGGCCCACAGGTACTGCACGGCGTACGCGCGCCAGGGCCGCCAGTGCGCAGCGCGGGCCGTCAGCGCCGCGGGCGTGGAGGGCAGCCCGAGCCCCTTCGCCGCCCGGCGGATCCCCAGATCGGCCGGAATGAAGGCGTCCGGGTCGCCCAGGGCCCGCATCGCGATGATCTCGGTGGTCCACGGCCCGAAGCCGGGCAGTGCGCCCAGCCGGGCGCGGGCCGCCTCCCAGTCGCTGTCGATGCCGAGCGGGAGCGAGCCGTCGGCGAGGGCCGAGACGAGCGTGGTGAAGGTGGTCCGCCGGCTGCGCGGCAGGGCCAGGGACTCCGGGTCCAGCTCGGCCAGTGCCTGCGAGGTGGGGAACAGGTGGGTCAGCCCGCCCTCGGGGTCGGGGTCGGTCACCGGCTCGCCGAGGGCGCGTACCAGGCGGGCCGCGTGCGTACGGGCCGCAGCGGTGGACACCTGCTGGCCGAGCACCGCCCGTACGGCGAACTCCTCCGCATCGACGGTGCGCGGCACCCGGCGGCCGGGAGCCTTGGCCACGAGCGGGGCCAGCAGCGGATCGGCGCGCAGCTGCTCGTCCACGGCCTCGGGGTCCGCGTCGAGGTCCAGGAGCCGGCGGCAGCGGCTGATGGCGATGGTGAGGTCGCGCAGGTCGGTGAGGGCGAGCCGGCAGCCGATGTGGTCGGGCTGCGGGGTGAGGGCGACGACGCCGGTGCCGTACGGCAGCCGGAGCGTGCGGCGGTAGGCGCCCGCCCGCCACTCCTCGACCCCGGGGACGGCGGTCGCGGCGAGGTGGCCGAAGAGGTTGTCCGGGGTGAGCGGGGCACGGAAGGGCAACCGCAGGCTGATGGTGCCCGGCACCTGGCCGGGTCCGCCGCCCGGGACGGTCCCCCGGCCGGCCGCCCGCGCCCGGAGCTCGCTCGGGGCCAGGGCGAAGACCTCGCGGACGGTGTCGTTGAAGGTCCGGATCGAGGAGAACCCGGCGGCGAAGGCGATGTCGCCCATCGGGAGCCCGGAGGTTTCGATCAGCAGCCGGGCGGTCTGCGCGCGCTGGGCCCTGGCCAGGGCGAGCGGCCCCGCGCCGAGCTCGGCGCCCAGCTGGCGCTCCACCTGGCGGGCGGAGTACCCCAGCCGGGTGGCCAGCCCCGGGACGCCCTCACGGTCGACCACCCCGTCCTGGATGAGGCGCATGGCGCGGGCGACGGCGTCGGCGCGGGCGTTCCACTCGGGGGAGCCCGGGGAGGTGTCGGGCCGGCACCGCTTGCAGGCCCGGTACCCGTTCTGCTGGCAGGCGGCGGCGCTGGGCAGGAAGGTCATGTTCTCGACCTTGGGCGGTACGGCGGGGCAGCTGGGGCGGCAGTAGATGCCGGTGGTCCTCACGGCGGTGAAGAACCAGCCGTCGAACCGTGCGTCCTTCGACTGGACGGCCCGTACGCAACGCTCCGTGTCGGTGTACATGGCTCCATCCTCAGGGCAGACCGCCCCCCGGGCTGGCGGTTTTCCGACACCAAGCCTATGCGCGAGCCGCGCCCTCCCCCGGCCCCGGCGCCGGATCACCGCTGCGCGGGGCGGGTAGGGGACCTCCGCCCGCGCAGCGGCGTAGGGCCCCCGCAGCGGCGTAGGCCGCCCGGTCATGCGGAAGGGCCCCCGGCTGCCTGGTGGCGGTCGGGGGCCCTTCGTGCGTGCGGCCGGAGGCTACGGGGCCTGGGTGGCCCTCGCCTCGCGACGGTTGTGGCGGAACGTGTTCGCGCGACGGGTCGTCGCGAACAGCGGGATGGTCGCCGCCAGAGCGATCTGCAGCGCGCAGCCGGTCTGGAGCAGCACCCCGCCGCCCGGCGCGTCGAACGCCCACGCGGCCAGCAGGCCCATCGCCGCGACGATCCAGCTGAGCATCGCCACCGCGAGGACACCCCGCGGCTTGGGGTACTCGACCCGGCTCACCATCAACCAGGCCACGCCGACGATCGCCAGCAGGGTCGGGATGAACGGCAGCTCCAGCAGCACGATCGAGACGACCGTGAGCGCACCGAAGGGGCTCGGCATGCCCTGGAACATGCCGTCCTTCATCGTCACGCAGCTGAATCTCGCGAGGCGCAGGACGACGGCCAGCAGGACGACGATCGCCGCCAGCGCCGACATCTTCTGCACCGCGTCCTCGGCGACCATGCCGTAGACGAGCACGAAGTACGCCGGGGCGAGCCCGAAGCTGATCAGGTCGGACAGGTTGTCCAGCTCCGCGCCCATCGGCGAGCTGCGCAGCTTGCGGGCCACGATGCCGTCGAAGAGGTCGAAGACCGCGGCGAGCAGCATCAGTATCACGGCCGTGGCCGCGCTGCTGCGCGCCATGCCCAGCTCGCCGCTGCCGGTGAGGTGCGGGATGAGGATCCCGGTGGTGGTGAAGTACACCGCCATGAATCCGCACGTCGCGTTGCCGAGGGTCAGGGTGTCCGCTATCGACAGCCGCAGTGACAGCGGCATGTCGTCCTCGGTGGACTCGTCCTCGGCAGCCTCGGGAACCCAGCCCGAAGCGGGCGTCGACAGGTTCGCCGGAGTTTCAGGTTCAGTCACGGTCAATTCGGGTCACCCCCGCGGTGGTGGCCTGTCCGACCTCGACCGCGACCTCGACGCCCTCGGGGAGGTAGATGTCGACGCGGGAGCCGAAGCGGATCAGACCGATGCGTTCGCCCTGCTCCACCTTGGTGCCGGCCGGCAGGTACGGGACGATGCGACGGGCGACGGCGCCGGCGATCTGCACCATCTCGATGTCGCCGAGTTCGGTGTCGAAGTGCCAGACGACGCGCTCGTTGTTCTCGCTCTCCTTGTTGAACGCCGGAACGAATCCACCGGGGATGTGCTCCACGGACGTCACCGTGCCCGCGAGGGGCGCGCGGTTGACGTGGACGTTCAGGGGGCTCATGAAGATCGCGACGCGGGTGCGCCCGTCCTTCCACGGCATGATGCTCTGCACCACACCGTCGGCGGGCGAGATGACCCGGCCCTGCGTGATCTCACGCTCGGGGTCGCGGAAGAACCACAGCATGCCCGCCGCGAGCGCGGTGGTGGGCACGGCCACTGCCGCCCAGCGCCCGGACTTGCGGGCCCGGGTGAGGCTGAGGGCGGCGGTGGCGACGGTCGGCAGAAGCCACGGCGATGCTCCGCGCGCGAGGCGTCCACCGAGGAGGCCGACGCGAGGTGCAGAGGTTTGGCTGTGGGGCATGGATGACCTTCGTAGCGGGTGATGCCGCGCCGCAAACGGGGGGACGGGACGGCGGCTTTACTGGAATGCTATCGGTTGCGCGCAACAACTGGGCAAGCCAGAAGCCGAGTCGATGGCCGTGAGCCAGTGACTGCTAGTGACTCTTTTGCGGAAAACCACTGGATGATTTACCGCAAAAGGGACTTTCAGCCCTGGAGCCGGTACTCCTCGAGCAGGCGTCGCCCGATGATCATTTTCTGGATCTCGGCGGTACCTTCACCGATGAGCAGCATGGGTGCCTCTCGGTAGAGACGCTCGATCTCGTACTCCTTCGAGAAGCCGTAGCCACCGTGGATACGGAACGCGTCCTCCACCACCTCCTTGCAGTACTCGGAGGCGAGGTACTTCGCCATCCCTGCTTCGAGGTCGTTTCGTTCCCCGGAGTCCTTTTTGCGTGCTGCATTGACCATCATCGCATGGGCGGCTTCGACCTTGGTAGCCATCTCGGCCAGCTTGAACTGGATCGCCTGGTGCTCGGCGATGGCCTTGCCGAAAGTGTGACGTTGCTGGGCATATGAGACACCCAGCTCGAACGCACGCTGCGCGACGCCGCAACCACGGGCCGCCACATTGACGCGGCCGACCTCGACCCCGTCCATCATTTGGTAAAACCCTCGGCCGGTCTCCCCGCCCAGGACCCGATTGGCCGGAATGCGCAGTCCGTCCATGATGAGCTCGGTGGTGTCGACCCCCTTGTAGCCCATCTTGTCGATCTTGCCCGGGATGGTCAGGCCGGGACGCACCTCGCCGAAGCCGGCCTCCTTCTCGATCAAGAAGGTCGTCATCGACTTGTGGGGCGCGGTGCCCTCCGGGTGTCCTTCGTCACTGCGCACCAGAACGGCCACCAGCGTGGACGTGCCGCCGTTCGTCAGCCACATCTTCTGGCCGTTCAGGACGTACTCGTCGCCGTCCTGCACCGCCTTGGAGGTGATGGCCGACACATCGGAGCCGAGCCCCGGCTCGGACATCGAGAACGCACCGCGCACCTCGCCCAGCGCCATCCGCGGAAGGAAGTACTCCTTCTGCTCCTGGGTGCCGTGCTGCTTGAGCATGTACGCCACGATGAAGTGCGTGTTGATGATGCCCGAGACGGACATCCAGCCGCGCGCGATCTCCTCGACGCACAGCGCGTAGGTGAGCAGCGACTCACCCAGGCCGCCGTACTCCTCCGGGATCATCAGGCCGAAGAGGCCGAGTTCCTTGAGGCCGTCGACGATCTGCTGCGGGTACTCGTCCCGGTGCTCCAGCTCGGTCGCGACCGGGATGATCTCCTTGTCGACGAACTCCCGGACGGTCTTGAGGATGTCCCTCTGGTCGTCCGTCAGGCCGGCGGTCTGGGCAAGTCGGCTCATGGTTCTACTTCCCCTGTTCCTTCAGCGTGGGGCGGCCGGGCTGCTCGCCGCCGCGCTCCTTGATGTACGTCTCGGTCGGGACCATCACCTTGCGCCGGAAGACGCAGACGAGGGTGCCGTCCTGCTTGTAGCCCTTGGTCTCCACGTAGACGATGCCGCGGTCGTTCTTGGACTTGGACGGGGTCTTGTCGAGGACCGTGGTCTCGCCGTAGATCGTGTCGCCGTGGAAGGTCGGCGCCACGTGCCGCAGCGACTCGATCTCCAGGTTGGCGATGGCCTTGCCGGAGACGTCCGGCACCGACATGCCCAGCAGCAGCGAGTAGATGTAGTTGCCCACGACGACGTTCTTGCCGAAGTCGGTCGTGTTCTCCGCGTAGTTGCTGTCCATGTGGAGCGGGTGGTGGTTCATGGTCAGCAGACAGAAGAGGTGGTCGTCGTACTCGGTGACCGTCTTTCCGGGCCAGTGCTTGTAGACCGCGCCGATCTCGAACTCTTCGTAGGTGCGTCCGAACTGCATGGTGCTCAGGCCTCCGGGATTTCGAACTTGGTCGTGCGCTGCATACCCGCCGCGCGGCCCTTGCCCGAGATGACCAGCGCCATCTTGCGGCTGGCCTCGTCGATCATCTCGTCGCCGAGCATCGCCGAGCCCTTCTTGCCGCCGGCCTCGGAGGTGCACCAGTCGTACGCGTCGAGGATCAGCTCGGCGTGGTCGTAGTCCTCCTGGGAGGGGGAGAAGACCTCGTTGGCCGCGTCGACCTGGCCGGGGTGCAGCACCCACTTGCCGTCGAAGCCCAGGGCCGCCGCGCGCCCGGCGACCTCGCGGTAGCCGTCGACGTTCTTGATCTGGAGGAAGGGGCCGTCGATCGCCTGGAGGTCGTGCATGCGGGCCGCCATCAGGATCCGCATCAGGATGTAGTGGTACGCGTCCGCGCCGTAGCCGGGCGGCTGCATGCCCACGACCAGGGACTTCATGTTGATCGAGGCCATGAAGTCGGCCGGCCCGAAGATGATGGTCTCCAGTCGCGGCGAGGCGCCGGCGATCTCGTCGACGTTCACCAGGCCCTTGGCGTTCTCGATCTGCGCCTCGATGCCGATCTTGCCGACCTCGAAGCCCATCGTCTTCTCGATCTGCGTCAGCAGGAGGTCGAGGGCCACGACCTGCTGGGCGTCCTGGACCTTCGGCAGCATGATGCAGTCGAGGTTCTGACCGGCGCCCTCGACGACCGTGATCACATCGCGGTACGTCCAGTGGGTGGTCCAGTCGTTGACGCGCACCACGCGGGTCTTGCCGGTCCAGTCGCCGTTGTTCAGCGCGTCCACGATCGTGTGGCGGGCGCCCTCCTTGGCGAGCGGGGCGCAGGCGTCCTCCAGGTCCAGGAAGACCTGGTCGGCCGGCAGGCCCTGGGCCTTCTCCAGGAACCGGGGGTTGGAACCCGGCACCGCGAGGCAGGAGCGGCGCGGCCGCAGCCGGTTGACCGGGGAAGAGGGCGTGGTCATGCGGGGACCTCCGTGCTTGCGGTGATGTCTGTGATAGCGGTGTCGTCGGCGTCGCCGAGCGGGTGGAGCTTGTTGGCCTTGCGGATCTCGTCGACGATACGGCCGATGATCTCCGTGATGCCGAAGTCCTTCGGGGTGAAGACCGCCGCCACCCCGGCCTCCTTGAGCGCCACGGCGTCGGCATTCGGAATGATGCCGCCGAGCACGACGGGGATGTCACCCGCCCCCGCCGCCCGCAGGCGTTCCAGTACGTCCGGAACGAGCGCGCTGTGCGAGCCGGACAGGATGGACAGTCCCACGCAGTGCACGTCCTCGGCCAGGGCCGCCGAGGAGATCTCCTCGGGGGTCAGCCGGATGCCCTGGTAGACCACCTCGAAGCCGGCGTCGCGGGCCCGTACGGCGATCTGCTCGGCGCCGTTGGAGTGCCCGTCCAGGCCGGGCTTGCCGACCAGCAGGCGCAGCCGGCCGGAGCCGAGGTCCTCGGCCGTACGGGAGACCTTCGCGCGGACGAGGGCCATGGGGGTCCCCTCCTCGGCGGTCACGGCCACCGGGGCCGAGGAGACCCCGGTCGGAGCCCGGAATTCTCCGAACACCTCGCGCAGCGCGCTCGACCACTCGCCGGTGGTGACGCCGGCGCGGGCGCACTCCAGGGTGGCCTCCATCAGGTTCTCGTCCCCGGCGGCGGCATCCTTGAGCCGGTCCAGGGCCTGCATGACCGTCGGGAAGACGAACGGGTCGCCGCCGCCCTGCCGGTCCGAGGACTCCTGGCGCTCGGCCTTCCAGCGGCCGATGCGCTCGACGGTCTGCGCCTCCAGGGCCCCGTCCACCGTCATGATGGCGCCGTCCAGGTCGGAGGTGAGCGGGTTCTCCTCGGTCTGCTGGAAGCAGTTGACGCCGACGATCTTGTCCTGGCCGTCCTCGATCCGGGCCCGCCGCGCGGCGTGCGAGGAGACCAGCTCGCCCTTGAGGTACCCGGACTCGACGGCCGCCATCGCGCCGCCCATCTCCTGGATCCGGTCGATCTCGGCCAGGCACTCGGCCACCAGGGACTCGACCTTGGCCTCGATCACGTGCGAGCCGGCGAAGATGTCCTCGTACTCCAGCAGGTCGCTCTCGTGGGCCAGGACCTGCTGGATGCGCAGCGACCACTGCTGGTCCCAGGGCCGGGGCAGGCCCAGGGCCTCGTTCCAGGCCGGCAGCTGCACGGCGCGGGCGCGGGCGTCCTTGGAAAGGGTGACCGCGAGCATTTCCAGCACGATGCGCTGGACGTTGTTCTCCGGCTGCGCCTCGGTCAGGCCGAGGGAGTTGACCTGGACCCCGTAGCGGAAGCGGCGCTGCTTCTCGTTCTCGATGCCGTAGCGCTCGCGGGTGACCTTGTCCCAGATGCGGCCGAAGGCGCGCATCTTGCACATCTCCTCGATGAAGCGGACGCCCGCGTTCACGAAGAAGGAGATCCGGGCGACGACCTCGCCGAACCGCTCCGGCGGGACCTGGCCCGAGTCGCGCACCGAGTCCAGGACCGCGATGGCCGTGGACATCGCGTACGAGATCTCCTGGACCGGAGTGGCCCCGGCCTCCTGCAGGTGGTAGCTGCAGATGTTGATCGGGTTCCACTTCGGGATGTGGTTGACCGTGTACGCGATCATGTCCGTCGTCAGGCGGAGCGAGGGCCCGGGCGGGAAGACGTGCGTCCCGCGCGAGAGGTACTCCTTGACGATGTCGTTCTGGGTGGTGCCCTGGAGCTGGGCGATGTCCGCGCCCTGCTCCTCGGCGGCCACCTGGTAGAGCGCCAGCAGCCACATGGCGGTGGCGTTGATCGTCATCGAGGTGTTCATCTGTTCCAGGGGGATGTCCTGGAACAGCCGCCGCATGTCGCCCAGATGGGAGACCGGGACCCCGACCCGGCCGACCTCGCCGCGGGCGAGGATGTGGTCGGGGTCGTAGCCGGTCTGCGTCGGCAGGTCGAACGCGACCGACAGGCCGGTCTGGCCCTTGGCGAGGTTGCGGCGGTACAGCTCGTTGGACGCCTCGGCCGTGGAGTGGCCGGCGTACGTCCGCATGAGCCACGGACGGTCCTTCTGGCGCTCTGTCATCTCAGGCTGTCCCTTTGGCCTTTGAGGCTGTCTCAGACGTTGCGGAAGCGGTTGATGGCGTCGAGGTGCGTGGCGCGCAGCTCGTGGTCCCGGACGCCGAGGCCCTCCTCGGGGGCCAGGCACAGCACGCCGACCTTGCCCTGGTGGAGGTTGCGGTGGACGTCGTAGGCGGCCTGGCCGGTCTCCTCGAGGGAGTAGACCCGCGACAGGGTGGGGTGGATCTTGCCCTTCGAGATCAGGCGGTTGGCCTCCCAGGCCTCGCGGTAGTTCGCGAAGTGAGAGCCGATGATCTTCTTCAGGGACATCCACAGGTAGCGGTTGTCGTACTCGTGCATGTAGCCCGAAGTCGAGGCGCAGGTGGTGATGGTGCCGCCCTTGCGGGTGACGTAGACGCTCGCGCCGAAGGTCTCGCGGCCCGGGTGCTCGAAGACGATGTCGATGTCCTCGCCGCCGGTGAGCTCACGGATGCGCTTGCCGAAGCGCTTCCACTCCTTCGGGTCCTGGGTGTGCTCGTCCTTCCAGAACTTGTAGCCCTCGGCGTTGCGGTCGATGACCGCCGTCGCGCCCATCGCCCGGCAGATGTCGGCCTTCTCCGGGGAGGAGACCACGCAGATCGGGTTGGCGCCGCCGGCCAGTGCGAACTGGGTGGCGTACGAGCCGAGTCCGCCGCTGGCACCCCAGATCAGGACGTTGTCGCCCTGCTTCATGCCGGCGCCGTTGCGGGAGACCAGCTGGCGGTAGGCGGTGGAGTTGACCAGGCCGGGGGAGGCGGCCTCCTCCCAGCTGAGGTGGTCGGGCTTGGGCATCAGCTGGTTCGACTTGACCAGCGCGATCTCCGCCAGGCCGCCGAAGTTGGTCTCGAAGCCCCAGATGCGCTGCTCGGGGTCGAGCATCGTGTCGTTGTGGCCGTCGGAGGACTCCAGCTCGACCGAGAGGCAGTGCGCGACGACCTCGTCGCCCGGCTTCCAGGCGTTCACGCCGGGACCGGTGCGCAGGACGACGCCCGCGAGGTCGGAGCCGATGATGTGGTACGGCAGGTCGTGGCGCTTGGTGAGCTCCGAGAGGCGCCCGTAGCGCTCCAGGAAGCTGAAGGTGGACACCGGCTCGAAGATCGAGGTCCACACGGAGTTGTAGTTGACCGAGGAGGCCATGACGGCGACCAGGGCCTCGCCCGGGCCCAGCTCGGGGAGCGGGACCTCGTCGAGGTGCAGGGACTTGCGGGGGTCCTTCTCGCGGGTGGTGAGCCCGGCGAACATCTCCGTCTCGTCCTTGTGCACGGTGATCGCGCGGTACGAGTCGGGGAGCGGCAGGGCAGCGAAGTCGGCGGCCGTCGCGGCCTGCGACTGGATCGCGTCCAGGATGTCCTTCACGGTGTTGCCTCCGGCCGTGCGCTGATGAGGGTGCGCTGAGGGAAACGGGGTGCGTTGAGCTGCTGTGCGGCGAAGCGGTGGGGGTGGAGCGATGAGCGTGGAGCGATGCGTTGGGGCGCCGTCGATTCGGCTGGGGTGGAGCTGCGCGTTGCCTGTGGTGGGGCGGTGCGGGAGGCCTGGTGACGCAGGCATCCGGGGCGCGTTCCGTGCCGAGTGGGCTGGATCGCGGGGACATCCGGACGAGATTCAACGTATGGCACCCCGTGTCACTCAGCAAGGCACCGCGTGCCAAAACTTTCTCTCATTTGCCGATTGACCTGCACGGATGAGCGATGATCGATCAGAGTTACCCGCGAGTAGGGGCAACTCGGACAAACGAAAGCGGCCGCCCCCGGAACGGGAGCGGCCGCTGTGACGTGTGTCGCCTGGATGTGTCGCCTACTTGTTTCTGAGCGCCTCTTCGATGGTCCGCATGACCTCGTCCAGCGGGGCATCCGTACGGGCCACCGCGACCAGTACCTCGCCCTGCGTGCGCACCGAGGCCGGGGCGGCGGCGGGCGCCGGCTCCGGCGCCGTGCTCAACGTGCGCCCCGCGCCGATCCCGGAACCGAAGGTCTTGCGCACGATCGAGAAGGCGTGGTCGAGCTGCGCCTCCACGTCGCCCTGCCCGCCCGCCCGCAGCCAGCGCCGCAGCACGTGGTTGTGGGCCGTGACCACCGCCGAGGCGGCGACCTCCGCCAGCAGCGGGTCGTCGTTGCCGTCGTGGTGGTCGGTCTCGTCGAAATGGGCCAGCAGGTAGCGGGTGAACAGCCGCTCGTAGCGGGCGACCGAGGCGATCTCCCGCTCCCGCAGCGCCGGCACCTCGCGGGTGAGCCGGTAGCGCTCGACCGACACCGCCGGCGAGGCGGCGTACATCTTCATGACTTCCTTGATCCCGCGGCACACGGTGTCGAGCGGGTGCTCGTGCGCCGGGGCCACGTCGAGGACGGCCTCGGCGCGGGTCAGGGTGTCGTCGTGGTCCGGGAAGATCGCCTCTTCCTTGGACCGGAAGTGCCGGAAGAAGGTCCTGCGCGCGACCCCGGCCACCGAGGCGATCTCGTCGACCGTCGTGGCCTCGTACCCCTTGTTCGCGAAGAGCTCCATGGCGGCCGCGGCGAGCTCGCGGCGCATCTTGAGCCGCTGCGCGGCCGCCTTGGTACCGGCCGGGGTCTCCGGGGCGTCGGAGGCCGCGGTGGCGCGGGGTGAGGTCTTGGCGGGCTGGGACATAGAGCGAAAGTACTTCATTCGAGCGGGAGAGCGCTCCCGAGGGGGGTGGGACGGGATGGGATGCGGGGGAGGGCTCGCACTGGGCACACAGTGCTCCTCGGGAGGGTTCGTCCGCCGTGAGGGTCCGGCGGACCCGAGCAGCCCTCCCCACGCATCCTGTTCTTGGGGCCCGTGGGCCTGCCGCGGGTTACCGGCGGGGGGCGTGCTCACGGAATCCGCGGCCGGTCTTCCGGCCCAGGCAGCCCGCAGCGACCAGGTGCTCCAGGAGCGGGGACGGGGCCAGGCCCGGGTCGCGGAACTCCTTGTGCAGCACCTGCTCGATGGCCAGCGACACGTCCAGGCCGACCACGTCGAGGAGCTCGAAGGGCCCCATCGGGTAGCCGCCGCCCAGCTTCATCGCCGCGTCGATGTCGTCGATGCCGGCGTAGTGCTGCTCGACCATCTTGATCGCGTTGTTGAGGTACGGGAACAGCAGCGCGTTCACGATGAAGCCGGCCCGGTCCCCGCAGTCCACGGCGTGCTTGCGCACCTGAACGCAGATCCCGCGGACGGTCGCGTGCACGTCGTCGGCGGTCAGGACCGTCCGGACCACCTCGACCAGCTTCATCGCCGGAGCCGGGTTGAAGAAGTGCATGCCGATCACGTCCTCGGGCCGCGAGGTCGCGCGGGCGATCGCGATCACCGGGAGCGAGGAGGTCGTGGTGGCGAGCACCGCACCGGGCTTGCAGGCCTTGTCCAGCGCCCGGAACAGCTCCTGCTTCACCTCCAGGTCCTCGGCGACGGCCTCCACGGCCAGGTCCACGTCGGCGAAGGCGTCCAGCGAGCCCGCCGCCGTGATCCGGTCCACGGTGGCGGCGGCGGCCTCGGCGGTCAGCCGGCCCCGGTCCACGGCACGGGCCAGCGACTTGGCGATCGCAGCCTTCGCAGCGTCCGCCTTCTCCTGGCTGCGGGCCGCCAGCACCACGGGGAAGCCGGCCTGCGCGAAGACCTGCGCGATCCCGCTCGCCATCGTGCCCGAACCGGCCACGCCCACCGAGTTCACCGGACGGCTCGCCCGGACCAGCTCCCCGTCCGGCGGGGTCTGGAGGTCACGGATGACGACCTGGCTGCCCGGGGCCTCGTACGTGTAGAACCCGCGCCCGGACTTCTGCCCGGTCAGGCCCGCCTCGGCGAGGTGGCCGAGGATCGGGGCCGGGGCGTGCAGCCGGTCGCCCGAGGCCGTGTACATGGCCTCCAGGACGGTGCGGGCGGTGTCCACGCCGATCAGGTCGAGCAGGGCGAGCGGGCCCATGGGCAGGCCGCAGCCCAGCTTCATCGCCGCGTCGATGTCCTCGCGGGAGGCGTACTTCGCCTCGTACATGGCGGCGGCCTGGTTCAGGTAGCCGAACAGCAGGCCGTCCGCGACGAAGCCGGGGCGGTCGCCGACCGCGACGGGCTCCTTGCCGAGCTCGCGGGCCAGCGCCGTGACCGCCTCGACGGCCGGCGGGGCCGTCAGCACGCTGGAGACGACCTCGACCAGCTTCATCGTCGGCGCCGGGTTGAAGAAGTGCAGGCCGACCACCCGCTCCGGGCGCTGGGACTCGGCGGCCATCCGCGTCACCGACAGGGCGTTGGTGCCGGTGGCCAGGATCGCCGTGGGCCGGACGATCGCGTCGAGCTCGCGGAAGATCCGCTGCTTGAGCTCGTAGGACTCGGGGACCACCTCGATGACGAGGTCGGCGTCGGCGGCGGCGCTCAGCTCGGAGAAGGTGCGGAAGCGGGCGAGCACCGCCTCGCGCTCCTGCTCGGTGAGCTGCTCCTTGACGACGGAGCGGGCGGTGGCCGCCGCGAGGGCCGTGGTGGCCCGGCGGGCCGCGGCCTCGCTCACGTCGATGCCGATGACCTCGCGGCCGGCCCGGGCGAGGACCTCGGCGATGCCGGAGCCCATGGTGCCGAGACCGACGACGGCGATGGTCTGCAGGGCGGGACGGACGGGCTGGGAGGAGGGGGAGGGCTGACCGGACGTGGACGGAAGGTCCATCGCGGGACTCCAGTGGAAGAGGGTGACGACTGAGGGGGCGCGCGGCGCACGGCGCACGCGGAGGCCGTACGGAAATCCGTGCGGTGGAGCAGGCGGAAAGCCGTGCGGAGAAGCCCGGGGCTTCCGGAGCGAACCGGGGATCGCGGCGGAACCAGGGGTCGCGGCGGAACCGGGAACCACGAAGGACCCGAGGAACCACGAAGGACCCGAGGAACCGGGGATCCCGGCAGGAAGAAGCCCGTGGGGCACGTGCGGCGGAGCCCTGTCCCGGGGTCACGCCGTGAGGTGGTGCAGAAGTCGTGCAGAACCGACTGGCACGAGGTGGCTGCGTCACCAGGCCGCCCTCGTACGTGTTGTAGGGACAGTAACCTCTGCCCAACTGGTCCGCCAGAGCGCGCAGATGTGACCTGTACCGCCCAAATGTACCGATCATCGATCATCGATCAACCGGCTGCTCTAGGGTGGCCGCGTGAACGACGTGTTGGAACGTCTGCGGGCGGAAGCCGGACAGGCCCCGGGGGGCGAGGAGCAGTACGCGGCGCTGCTCGCGGCGGACGCGGACGGCCTGGCGGCCTCCCTGGCCTCCGCCGGGCAGCACCTGTGGGCCCGCGAACTGGCCGCGTACCGGCTGGGGCTGGCCGGTGACCGGCGCGCCTTCGAATCCCTGGTCCTGCTGCTCAACCACCGGGACCCGCCGCGCTGCGAGGCCGCCGCGCAGGCGCTGGCCGTCCTCGGGGACCCGCGCACCGCCCGCGCGGCGGCGGCGCTGGCCACGAACGAACTGCGCACGGCCTACGCCCTGCACCCGGTCCGGCTGCTGGCGGCGCTGCGCGCCCCGGAGTCCGCCCCGGCGCTGATCCGCACCCTGTCGCGGCTGCTCGCGCCGCACGACCCGTACTGGCGGGTGGCCCTGGCCTGCGTGGAGGGGCTGGGCGCGCTGGCCGACCAGCGGGCCCGGGAGGTCCTGACCCGGGCCCAGTCGCACCCCCGGCTGGCCGTGGCGGCGACGGCGGCCTTGCGGGGGCTGGGCGTCAGCTAGCGAAGCCGGTCTTGAACCCGGTGCCGAACCCGGCCGCGGAACCGGTCCGGAAGCCGGTTTCGGCCTCGGCCCCGGAGCGCGACCCGGTCGGGGTCCGTTCCGGGAGGACCGCGAAGGCCTCGATCTCCATCAGCAGTTCCGGCCGGAACAGGGCCGCGACCTGGACCGCCGAGGAGGCCGGGAGGCGGTCCGGGGCGATCACCTCGTCACGGGCCTCCCGTACCGCCGGGAGGTGGGCGACGTCCGTGACGAAGTACGTCAGCTTCACCACGTCCTCGAAGGTGGCCCCGGCCGCCGCCAGGCACCGGCGCAGGTTCTCGAAGACCTGCCGGGCCTGGGCGGCGGCGTCGCCCTCTCCGACCAGCTCGCCCTTCTCGTCGAAGGCGCACTGTCCGGACACGGCGACGAACCGCCCCGTGCCCCAGACGACGTGGTTGTAGCCGGTGCCCGGGGCCACGCCCTCGGGCGCGGCGATGCGGGTGAGGTGGTTGTCCTGTGAGGTGGTCATGGGCATGATCCTGCCCCCTCCCGGGTCAGCCCCGGAAGCCCAGCAGCCCGTGCAGCGCCGCGCCGCCCGCGGACGGCGGGACCGCGCGGGTCGCCGGGACCGGGGTCGGGGCCGCCTGCGCGGGGCAGACGGCGTCCGCGGCCTTGCCCGTCAGCAGGTACGCGGCCAGCTTCTCGTCGAGGCACTTGTTGCCGCTCAGGGCGATGCCGTGGTTGCCGCCGCCCTCCTCGACCACCAGCGCCGAGCCCGCGAGCTTGCGCCGCATGCTCACCGCGCCCTCGTACGGGGTCGCCGCGTCCTCGGTCGCCTGGAAGAGGAGCGCCTGTGGGAGCGCCGAGTTGGTGACGTCCGGGGCCTGGAGCGGCTCGCCCGGCCAGAACGCGCAGGGGGCGTTGTACCAGGCGTTGTTCCAGGTCATGAAGGGCGCCTTGGCGTGCGTGCGCCACATGTCGGCCCGCCACTGGTTCCAGTTCCTGGGCCAGGCCGAGTCCCGGCACTGCACGGCCGTGTAGACGCTGTAGCTGTTGCCGGCCGAGGGCTCCACCGCGCCGAACTTCTCGTACGCGGAGACCAGCGGCTTCGGGTCGCCCTCCACCGCGTACGCGGCGAAGGCCGTCGCGAGGTGGGGCCAGTAGCCGTTGAAGTAGCCGCCCGGCATGAAGGTGTCCTCCAGCTCCGCCGGGCCCACCTTGGCGCCCGCCGGGGCCGTGCGCAGCGCGGTCCGCATCTCGTACCAGCGGGCCTCGACCTCGGCCGGGTCGGTGCCGAGGTGGTACGTGGCGTCGTACCGGGCCACCCAGGCCAGGAAGGCCTTGTGGCGGGAGTCGAAGGCCTGGTCCTGGGCGAGGTTGTCCTCGTACCAGACCCCGGTCGGGTCCACGACCGAGTCCAGGACCAGGCGGTGCACGCGGTCGGGGTGGAGCTTGGCGTACACCGCGCCCAGGTAGGTGCCGTAGGAGTAGCCGAAGTAGCTCAGCTTGTCCGCGCGCAGGGCGGTGCGCAGCACTTCGAGGTCACGGGCCGCCGACACGGTGCCGATGTACGGGAGGACGTCGGCGTGCTTGGTCTGGCAGGACTCGGCGAAGGACTTCACCCGCTCCAGGTTGGCCCGCTCGGTCTCCTCGTCCAGCGGTACGGAGTCGGGCCGTACGGGGGTGAAGTGGCCCGCGCCGCAGTCCAGGGCGGGCTCGCTCTTGCCGACGCCCCGGGGGTCGAAGCCGATCACGTCGTACTGGGCCGCCACGTCCTTGGGCAGCGCGGAGGCGATGAACCCGGCCAGGGTGCGGCCGCTGCCGCCGGGCCCGCCGGGGTTGACCAGCAGCGGGCCCTGGGAGCGGGCGGCCGTGTGGGGGACCCGGGTCAGGGCGAGGGAGATCTGCCGGCCGGCCGGGCTGTCGTGGTCGAGGGGAACCTTGAGGGAGGCGCACTGGAGCGTCGGGTAGCGGGAGGTCGCGCAGTTGGACCACTTCAGGGCCTCGGCGGCCGGGGCCGCCGCTGCCGGGGTCGCGGCCGTGACCGGGCTCGCCAGGGCGGCGGCCAGGGTGGACACGGCCAGCAGGACGGCGGCGCGCCTCAGAGCGGGACCGGGCTTGTTCTTCGTCGGGTGCAGCATCGGGTGCAGCATGGGGCCTCCCAGCCGAGGGTTCTGGGCGGAATCGTCCCGGAACCTGTGCTCGGAAGGGGGGATTGGGGCCCCGATTGGCCCGATGTGATGACCCTTCAGTCGGTCGTACGGTCGTACGGGTGCTCAGAGCAGGCTGAGCTGCGTCGGCCCGGGCGCGGGCGTCGGCGCGTCGGGCCGCTCCGGTACGACGATCCGCCGGGCCGGTCCGCGACCGCCGGGGCCGATGCCGAATTCGGCGGCGAGCTCGTGGACTTGACGGGTGATCATCCGCTGGTACCAGGTGGGCGCGTACGAGCCGCCCGCGTACATCCGCTCGTACCGCTCGACCAGGTGGGGGTGGTGCTCGCCGAGCCAGGCCGTGAACCACTCCCGCGCCCCGGGGCGCAGATGGAGTACCAGGGGTGTCACGGAGGTCGCGCCCGACTCCGCGACGGCCCGGACGGTGGCCCGCAGCTGCTCCGGGGAGTCGCCGAGGAAGGGGATCACCGGGGCCATCAGCACCCCGCACTCGATGCCGGCGTCGGTGAGGGTGCGGACGGCCTGTAGCCGGGCGGCGGGGGAGGGGGTGCCGGGCTCGATCGTGCGCCACAGGGCGGTGTCGGTGAAGCCGACGGACACGGAGATCCCGACGTCGGCGACGGCAGCGGCCTCCTGGATGAGGGGGAGGTCGCGGAGGATCAGCGTGCCCTTGGTGAGGATCGAGAAGGGATTGGCCCGCTCCCGCAGCGCCTCGATGATCCCGGGCATCAGGCGGTAGCGGCCCTCGGCGCGCTGGTAGCAGTCGACGTTGGTGCCCATCGCGATGTGCGCGCCGGTCCAGCGGGGCGAGGCGAGCTCACGGCGCACGAGCTCGGGGGCGTTGGTCTTGACGACGATCTGGGAGTCGAAGCCGATCCCGGTGTCGAGGTCGAGATAGCCGTGCGTCTTGCGGGCGAAGCAGTACACGCAGGCGTGACTGCACCCCCGGTACGGGTTCACGGTCCACTCGAACGGCATCCGGGAGGCGCCGGGGACCCGGTTGACGATCGACCGGGCCCGGACCTCGTGGAAGGTGATCCCGCGGAATTCGGGGGTGTCGAAGGTGCGGGTCACGACGGAGTCGGCGCCGAAGAGCGCGGCCGGGCCCGTGGGGCCCTCGGTCAGGTTGTCCCAGCGCATGGTGCGCCTCCCTCGGTAGTTCGACCCCGAGAATAGAACAAACGTTCCCATGATCGTGCGGCCCGGTAAACCCGCTGGTCAACGTGGTGCGGATACGCCTACCGGATCCGGCCGGGTCACGAGGCGGATGCCCGGATCGTCCACGACCAGCCGCTCTGGGACGGCACCGTCGAGCCGAGCCTGCCCGGCTGGTGCGCGGGCGGCTCGCGCCGTGTACCTCGCGCAGACGCCCGCGGCCGCCTTCCGGCAGTGGGCCGCCGGGCTGCCGGCCGAGCCCGGCACCGAACGGTTCCGCTCGGTCCTGCTCGACGTCGACGACCCCCTCACTGTGGTGGGAGAGCGCACCCGGGAGGAATTCGTCACGGACGGGGCCGGATGGGCGCTGCGGCACCACAACATCCCGACGCTCGACGGCTGGTGGTGCGAGGCGGGTGACGAACCGCTCCACGGCGCCTGCGACGATCCCGCGACCTGCCCGCACGACCCGCCGCCCACCCGGCGGCCGGGAGGGACGGCGGCCTACCTCGCGGGACTGCCCGACGATGCCCTCCTCGTGTACCTCCGCTGCCACATCTGACCCGGATTTGGGCGGCCGGGCCGGAGGTGGTTGGCTTGCGGCGACGACGGACACAACTGCTGGAGGAAAGCCATGGCGCAGGTCGAGGCCACCACGGAACGCATCATCGGGGCGGACGCGGAGACCGTGTTCGACGCGCTGGCCGACTACACCGGGACCCGGGGCAAGCTGCTGCCCGAGCACTTCAGCGAGTACGAGGTGCGCGAGGGCGGCGACGGCGAGGGCACCCTCGTCCACTGGAAGCTCCAGGCCACGAGCAAGCGCGTCCGCGACTGCCTGCTGGAGGTCACCGAGCCCACCGACGGCCAGCTCGTGGAGAAGGACCGCAACTCCTCCATGGTCACCACCTGGACGGTCACCCCGGCGGGCGAGGGCAAGTCCAAGGCCGTCGTCACCACCGTGTGGAACGGCGCCGGCGGCATCGGCGGCTTCTTCGAGCGCACCTTCGCGCCCAAGGGTCTGGCCCGCATCTACGACACCCTCCTCGCCAACCTGGCCACCGAAGTCAAGGGCTGAGCAAGGCCGTTGCCGGTGGGGCCCGGAACGCGGCCTCACCGGATCGGGTGAAATGAAGCAGCCTGCGATCCCGCGCGGCACTGGCGTGGCCCCGGGGTCCGGCAGCGGCCGGACGGCTAGGGTGGGGCCCTGAGCGCTACCGACCGCCCGGGGGCCCGATGAAGATCCTCATCTCCGCCGACATGGAAGGCGCCACCGGCGTCACCTGGCCCGCCGACGTGCTGCCCGGGACCCCGCAGTGGGAACGCTGCCGGACCCTGTTCACCTCCGACGTGAACGCCGCCGTCCTCGGGTTCTACGACGCCGGCGCGGACCAGGTCCTCGTCAACGAGGCCCACTGGACCATGCGCAACCTGCTGCTGGAGCGGCTCGACGCCCGCGTCGAGATGCTGACCGGCCGCCACAAATCCCTCTCCATGGTCGAGGGCGTCCAGCACGGGGACGTCGACGGCATCGCCTTCGTCGGCTACCACACGGGCGCCGGCGCCGAGGGCGTGCTCGCCCACACCTACCTCGCCAACTCCATCACCGGGGTCTGGATCAACGGAACCCGCGCCAGCGAAGGACTGCTCAACGCGCACGTGGTCGCCGAGTACGGGGTCCCCGTCATCCTGGTCACCGGAGACGACCTGACCTGCGCCGACGCCGCCGGCTACGCCCCGGACGCGGTGACGGTCGCCGTCAAGGACCACGTCTCGCGCTACGCCGCCGTCTGCCGCACCCCGGCCCGTACGGCCGCCGACATCCGGGCCGCCGCCAAGGAGGCCGCCGCTCTCGCCGTCCGGTACGAACCGGTGCGGGGCGGGCCGTTCGCGGTGGAGGTCGAGTTCGACGCCGAGCACCTGGCGATGGCCGCCACGGTGGTGCCCGGAGTCGAGCGATCGGGTGAGCGTAGGGTCGGGTACACCAGCGGGACGATGTACGAGGGGATCCGGACCTTCAAGGCGGTCACCACGATCGTCTCGGCAGCGGTGGAGGAGCAGTATGGCTGACATGTCCGAGCCGGGCGCCAGCTTCGGTGTCACCGGTACGCCCGTCGACCGGGTGGCGCTCGACGAGGCCGTCGAGTTCACCTCCGGCTTGATCCGCATCGACACCACGAACCGCGGCGGCGGCGACTGCCGGGAACGCCCGGCCGCCGAGTACGTCGCCGAGCGGCTGGCGGACATCGGCCTGGAGCCCGCGCTGCTGGAACGCACCCCGGGCCGCACCAACGTGGTGGCGCGGATCGCGGGCACCGACCCCACCGCCCCCGCCGTCCTGGTCCACGGCCACCTCGACGTGGTCCCGGCCGAGGCCGCCGACTGGAGCGTGGACCCCTTCTCGGGCGAGGTCCGCGACGGGGTGGTCTGGGGCCGCGGCGCCGTAGACATGAAGAACATGGACGCGATGGTGCTGGCCGTCGTACGGGCCTGGGCGCGGGCCGGCGTGAGACCCCGGCGGGACATCGTGATCGCCTACACCGCCGACGAGGAGGACAGCGCGATCGACGGCTCGGGCTTCCTCGCCGACCACCACCCCGAACTCTTCGAGGGCTGTACCGAGGGCATCAGCGAATCCGGGGCCTTCACCGTGCACACCGCCCCCGGACAGGCCCTCTACCCGATCGCCGCCGGCGAACGCGGCACCGCCTGGCTGAAGCTCACCGCGACCGGCACCGCCGGACACGGCTCCAAGCCCAACCGGGCCAACGCGGTCAGCCGGCTCGCCGCCGCCGTCGCCCGCATCGGCGAGCACGACTGGCCGGTCCGCCTCACCGACACCGTCACCGCCTGCATCACCGAACTCGCCGCCCTCCAGGGGATGTCGGTCGATCCTCGGGCTCCCGGATTCCAGCTCGACCAGATCCTCAACAAGCTCGGCCCGGCCGGCGCCCTCGTCGAGGCGACCGTCCGCAACAGCGCCAACCCGACCATGCTCAGCGCCGGTTACAAGCTCAACGTCATCCCGGGCACCGCCACCGCGTACGTGGACGGGCGGATGCTGCCCGGCGGCGAGGCCGAGTTCATCGCCACCCTCGACGAGCTCACCGGCCCCGACGTGCACTGGGAGTTCCACCACCGGGAGGTGGCCCTCGAAGCCCCCGTGGACGGGCGGACGTACGGGATCCTGCGCGAGTCCGTCGAGGCCTTCGACCCCGAGGGGCACGTGGTGCCCTTCTGCATGGCGGGCGGCACCGACGCCAAGCAGTTCTCCCGGCTCGGCATCACCGGCTACGGCTTCTCCCCGCTCAAGCTGCCGCCCGGCTTCGACTACTGGTCCCTCTTCCACGGAGTGGACGAGCGTGTGCCCGTCGACGCCCTGCACTTCGGGGTCCGCGTCCTCGACCGCGCCCTGCGCGCCCTGTGATGGCCTCGCGCGGCGACGGCACCGCCCCCTACGGCAGTTGGCCCTCGCCGATCGGCGCCGCGCTCGCCGCCTCCCTCGACGGGAGGCCCGAGTACGTCGGCGCGATCGGGGCCGAGGTGTGGTGGACGGTGCCCCGGCCGGCCGAAGGCGGCCGCCGCGCCCTGGTCCGCCGGCCCGCGGACGGCGGGCCCGCGGTCTGCGCGCTGCCCGCGCCGTGGAACGTGCGCAGCCGGGTAACCGAGTACGGCGGCCTGCCCTGGGCGGGCATCGAACGCCCCCTGGGTGGACCGCTGGTGGTCTTCGTCCACTTCGCCGACCAGCGGCTGTACGCGTACGAGCCCGACGCGCCCGGCAGCCCCGCGCCGCGGGCCCTGACCCCCGTCTCGACGGTCGGCGGCGGGCTGCGCTGGGCCGACCCGGTGCTGCGCGACGGCGAAGTCTGGTGCGTGCTGGAGGAGTTCACCGGAACCGCGCCGACCGATGTGCGCCGCGTACTGGCCGCCGTACCGCTGGACGGATCTGCCGCGGAAGACCGGTCCCTGGTACGGGAGTTGACCGACGACCGGTACCGGTTCAGCACCGGGCCCCGGCTCTCCCCGGACGGGCGGCAGGCGGCCTGGCTGGTGTGGGACCACCCCCGGATGCCGTGGGACGGCACCGAGCTCAGGCTCGCCGAGGTCACCCCGGACGGCCGGCTCGCGGAGGCCCGTACCGTGCTCGGCGGGCCCGAGGAAGCCGTCGCCCAGGTCGAGTGGACCACCGGCGGCAGCCTCCTCGCGGTCAGCGACCGGGGCGGCTGGTGGAACCCGTACCGGGTGGACGGGGAAACGGGCGAGGCCGTCAACCTGTGCCCCAGGGAAGAGGAGTTCGGCGGGCCGCTGTGGAAGTCCGGGCTGCGCTGGATCGCGGCGCTCCCCGACGGACTCGTCGCCGTCCTGCACGGCCGGGGCTCCTCGGTGCTCGGGGTGCTCGACCCGGAGAGCGGGGACCTGGTCGACGCGGCCGGGCCGTGGACGGCCTGGCAGCCCACGCTCGCCGTCAGCGGCAGCCGGGTCTACGGGGTCGCGGCCAGCCCGCGCAGCGCGTACGAGGTGGTGGAGCTGGACACGGCCACCGGGCACGCCCGGGTGGTGGGCGGCCGCGGCTCCCCGGGGGCGGACGGGGCGGACCCCGCGTACTACCCGGAGCCGCAGAGCCGGACCTTCTTCGGCCGGGGCGGCCGGGAGATCCACGCCCACGTCTACCCGCCGCACCACCCCGTACTGCGTGCCCGGGCCGACGAGTTGCCCCCGTACGTGGTGTGGGCGCACGGCGGACCCACCGACCACGTGCCGCCCGTACTCGACCTGCACATCGCCTACTTCACCTCGCGCGGCATCGGCGTCGTCGAGGTCAACTACGGGGGCTCCACCGGCTACGGCCGCGCCTACCGCGAACGGCTGCGCGAACAGTGGGGCGTCGTCGACGTCGAGGACTGCGCCGCCGTGGCGCGGGCCCTCGCCGCCGAGGGCACCGCCGATCCGGACCGCCTCGCGATCCGGGGCGGCAGCGCGGGCGGCTGGACGGCCGCGGCCTCGCTGGCGTCCACCGGCCTGTACGCGTGCGCGGCGATCATCTACCCGGTCCTGGACCTGACCGGCTTCGCCGCCGAGACCCACGACCTGGAGTCCCGCTACATCGACGGCCTCGCCGGCCCCCCGCAGACCCTGGCCCTGATCAGCCGCGAGCGTTCTCCGGTGGCCCGCGCCGACGGGATCACCGCGCCGTTCGTCCTGCTCCAGGGCCTGGACGACCCGGTCTGCCCGCCCGCGCAGGCGGAGCGGCTGCTGGCCGCGATGCGCGGGCGGGCGGTGCCCCACGCGTACGTGGCCTTCGAGGGCGAGGGGCACGGCTTCCGGCGTGCGGACACGATGGTCCGGGCGCTGGAGGCGGAGCTGTCGCTGTACGCGCAGGTGTTCGGGTTCGAGCGGGCGGACATTCCCCGTTTGGCCCTGTCCGACTGAGCCCCCGGGACGCCGCGGCCGGACGATGGGACCATGAGCTCCCACACGTCCAAGAGCCGCGGCAAGGGCCGCGGTCAGATCACCCCGGGACGCGCGGGCATCGCAGCGCTCGCGGTGCTCACCTTGGTGTTCATCTTCGAGAACACCCGGCCCACCAAGATCCGGCTGCTGATCCCGCAGGTGACGATGCCGCTGTACGTCGCCCTGCTGATCGCGGCGGTGCTGGGCGGACTGTGCGGGGCCTACTTCGCCCGGCGGCGCAAGTAGCGGGCTCCGCGGGCACCGTAGACCCCGCAGGCCCCGTAGCCGGTCCGTGGCAGGGGTCCGGGACGGCGGTCAGCCCGAGTGGACCCAGACCCGGAGCGGGCCGATGGCCGTGAAGCCGTGGCGCAGCGCCGTGTCGAGGTCGTCCCCCGACTCGTAGCCGACGAGCGCCAGGCCGGGCCAGAGCGAGGCCGTCAGGGCCAGCGCACCCGCCCAGGCCTCGTCGTCCTGGGTGCCGTCGGCGGTGAACACGTTGGAGATGCCGACCACCTCGCCGGTGCGGTTGGCGGCGGCCCCGGCGAGGATCCGGCCCTCGGCGTCCCGCCCCGCGAGGAAGGCGATCTCCCCGGCCTCTTCTGCTTCCCCTGCTTCCCCTGCATCCTCCGCATCCGCCGTGAGCAGCCCCGGGTGGAACAGGCCGGTGCTCTCCTCGCCGTCCCAGGCCGTCTCCCACGCCTCCAGCTCCGCGGGGCCGGAGATCCGGCTCCACGCCAGGGTCGGGGCGACGGCGGGAGCGGACGCCGGGCGGTGGATCCACTCGGCGCCGAAGAGGACCTCGAAGCCGGCCGGAGCCAGGTCGAGCACGGCGAAGCTGTCCTTGACCGAGGCGCGCGGCGCGGCGGTGTCGATCCCTGCGAGCAGGGCCGCCGTGTCGGTGTCCCGGGTGAGGGTCACGGCGTCCGGGTAGTAGAGCGGGGTCGGGCGGGGGCTGCTCCAGGCCTGGGCGGTGAAGCCGCCGTCGCGGCAGACAGCGGCGCACCACGCGGCGTTGTTGTACGCGGCCGCGAGGAGGAGCTCTTCGGTGTTCGGGGTGATGATCACATCGGGATCCTGCCACAGGCCCTAGCCTGGGGCGATGTCGTATTTCCCGTACCTCGCCGAGGGTGGACGGATCGGGCTGCGGCCCTACCGGCCCACTGACGGCGCCGAGTTCACCGCCCGGGTGGGCGAGAGCCGGGAGCTCCACCACCCGTGGCTGTCTCCGCCCACGACCGCGGAGGCCTACGAGGCGTACGCCGCCCCGCTGATCGCCGGCGCGCTTGGTGGCCCGGCCGGGGCCGCCGCGGCGGGCAGGACCGGATTCCTCGTGTGCGAGCTGGAATCGGGGGCGATCGCCGGCTTCGTCAACGTCAACAACATCGTTCTCGGCGCCTTCCGCTGCGGCGCGCTCGGCTACGGGGCCTTCGCGCACGCGGCGGGCCGGGGGCTGATGCGGGAGGCGCTCGGCCTGGCCGTGGGCCACGCCTTTGCTGCGGACGGTCTCGCACTGCACCGGCTGGAGGCCAACATCCAGCCGGGAAACGCCGCCTCGATCGCCCTCGTCCGAGGGCTCGGCTTCCGACTGGAGGGGCTGTCGCCGGACTTCCTCCAGGTCGACGGCGCCTGGCGGGACCACGAACGCTGGGCGATCACGGCCGAAATGCCATGTCCCGGGGTCCCGCATCGCACAGGATGAGTGCATGCGAACCCTCGTGCTCCTCGACGCACCGTCCAACCTCGGGCTCCGGCCCCCGGCCCCGGGCTCCGTTCCCGGCGTGTACAAACTGGCCGGGGCCCTGCGGGAACAGGGCCTGCTGGCCCGCCTCGGGGCACGCGAGGGCGGGGTGGTCGTCCCGCCGCGCTACGACCGGGGCGACTGGAAGGAGGGGGACGGGGTGTTCCACGCCGGGCCCCTCGCCGCGTACACCGTCGCCCTCGCCGACCGGATCGAGGACCACCTGCGCTCCGGGGAGTTCCCCGTCGTCCTCGGCGGCGACTGCTCCATCCAGCTCGGCGCCTCCCTGGCCATGCGGCGCCTCGGGCGGTACGGCATCGCCGCGATCGACGGCTCCGCCGACTTCCGCCATCCCGGCAACGAGGACGTCAACGGGCCGGTCGGCGCGGCCGGCGGCGAGGAACTGGCGCTCGCCACCGGGCGCGGCCAGGCGGACCTCGCCGACCTGGAGGGCCTCGGGCCCTACGTGCGCGACGAGGACGTCCGGCTCTTCGGGCTGCGCGACGGGGACCCGGACCTCCCCGAGCTGCGGGCCGCCGGGATCTTCGCCGCCACGGTCGGGGCGATCCGGGACCGCGGCGCCGGGCCGGTGGCCCGTACCGCGCTGACGGGGCTGCAGCCCCCGGCCACCGCCGGGTTCTGGGTCCACCTGGACGCCGACGTACTGGACCCGTCCGTGATGCCGGCCGTCGACAGCCCGGACGCCGGCGGCCTGATTCCCGACGAACTCGCGGAACTGCTGGGGGTGTTGATCAGCTCCCCGCGCTGCGTCGGACTCAACGTCACCATCTACGACCCGGACCTGGACCCGGACGGGCGGGCCGGAGCCCTGCTCGCGGACTTGGTGGCGGGGGCGTTCGCGTAGGACGGCCGGGTCGGGCCGGGCCCGTGGCGCCCGGCCTGCCGTCGGGCCGGCCTGCCGCGCTCAGATCCCGATCGCGCCGTCGATCCGCTCGCGCAGCAGGTCCGCGTGGCCGTTGTGCCGCGCGTACTCCTCGATCATGTGGATCAGCACCCAGCGCAGCGAGACCTCGCCCCGCCACGCGTCCTTCCCGGACACGTCCAGGTCCGGCGCCCGCTCCGTGAAGGTCTCCGCGAACTCCACCTCCGCCCGCCACGCCTGCCAGGCTTCCCGGATCACCTCGGGCGTCGACGTCGCGCCGTCGAAGTCCCCGTCGGGGGCTGCCGCGGACCAGAACAGGAGCGGAACCTCCTGCCCGTCCAGCACCTGACGGAACCAGCGGCGCTCCACGTCCGCGAGGTGGCGGACCAGGCCCAGCAGGGACAGCGTGGACGGCTCCACCGACCGCTCGGCCAACTCCGGCCCCAGATCCGCACACTTGAGCCGGAGCGTTGCGCGCTGGGCCCCCAGCATGTCGATGAGCATCCGCCGTTCGTCGCCCGTCGTCGGTCCCGTGAACCGGCTCTCGGACTCTTCCCCGTCGAAGAACCGGCCTCTTCTGATCACGTCGCTCATGCCCTCCATGATCGGACACCGGCCTGCACGACGAAAGGCTTTGCGTAATCCTGACCGGTGGTGATCCGCCGAATCCCTGTGCACCGGCGGCCGTGGCGTGTTCCATTTCCCTCATGGCCACCACCGTCCGCCGCTCCGTACTGACCCTCCCCGCAGCCCCGTTGGGTCCCGAGAACCCACTGCCCGCCCTCCGCGACTCCGGCGGGGTGCACACGCTGGACGAGCGCTCGCGCGAGGGCCTGCCGCGCGACATGGCACGCCAGATCGGGTACGAACCGCTGCGCTCGCTGCTCCCCGTACGGATCCGGGACGGCTACCAACGGCAGCGCACCGAGCGGGACTTCGAGACGATCGTCATCGAGAACGCACACCTGCGCGTCACCGTCCTGCCCGGCCTCGGCGGCCGGATCCATTCGCTCGTCCACCTCCCCACCGGACGGGAACTGCTCTACCGCAACCCGGTGTTCCAGCCCGCGAACTTCGCCCTGAACGGCGCCTGGTTCTCCGGCGGCATCGAGTGGAACCTCGGCGCCACCGGCCACACCACCCTCTCCTGCGCCCCGCTGCACGCCGCACTCGTCCCGGCGCCAGACGGGGGAGTCATGGTGCGGCTCTGGGAATGGGAGCGGCTGCGCGACCTGCCCTTCCAAGTGGACCTGTGGCTGCCCGAGGACTCGGAGTTCCTCTACGTCGGCGTCCGCGTGCGCAACCCGCACGAGCGGCCCGCGCCCGTCTACTGGTGGTCCAACATCGCCGTGCCCGAGGAGGCCGGCACCCGCGTCCTGGCCCCGGCCGACGAGGCCTGGCACTTCGGTTACGAACGTTCCCTGCGCCGCATCCCCGTACCCGGATGGGAGGGCACGGACCGTACGTACCCGCTGCGCAGCACGTACCCCGCCGACTTCTTCTACGAGGTCGAAGCCGGTACCCGGCCCTGGATCGCCTCCCTCGACTCCGACGGGCGGGGACTCGTCCAGACCTCGACGGCCCGGCTGCGCGGCCGCAAGCTCTTCGTCTGGGGCGCGGGTGAGGGCGGCCGGCGCTGGCAGGAGTGGCTGACCGAGCCCGGCACGGGCGGGTACGCGGAGATCCAGGCCGGGCTCGCCCGGACCCAGCTGGAGCACGTACGGCTGGAGGCGGGTGCGGAGTTCAGCTGGTTGGAGGCCTACGGAGCCCTGTCCGCGGACCCCGCCGCCGTGCACGGGGACGACTGGGCGGCGGCCCGCGCCGCGGCGGGCACGGCGCTGGAGTCCGCGCTGCCCGGTCCGGCCGTCGACGCGGCGTACGAGGCGTGGCGCGGGTGCGCCGACAACGAACCGGGGGAGCGGCTGGCGGCCGGCTCCGGCTGGGGCGCTCTCGAGGTGCTGTGCGGGGGCCACCAACTGCCCGGCACCCCCTTCCCCGAGGACACCCTCGACGAGGACCAGGCACCCTGGCTGGAGCTGTGGCGCACCGGGGTCTTCCCCGCCCCGCGCCGGGTGACTCCGCCCGGCCCGAGCCTGGTCGCCCCGCACTGGCGGGACATGCTGGAGACGGCCCAGGCGGACCCGCTGACCGAGTACCACCTCGGGGTCGCCCAGTGGCACGCCGGGGACATCGCCCAGGCGGTACGGAGCTGGGAGCGCGGGCTGGCGCTGGCCCCCTCGCGGTGGCCGCTGCTGCGGTGCCTTGCGGTCGCCGACGACCTGGCCGGCGACCCGGCCCGGGCGGCCCGCTGGTACGCCGAGGCCTTCGAGGACCTGGCCCAGGAGAGCCGGGGCGGCGCGAGCTGGCTGGCCGCCGAATCGGCGCTGGGCCGGGAGGCGCTGGCGTCCCTGCTGGCGGCGGGACTGCTGCCGCAGGCCCGCTCGGTGTGGGACCGGCTGCGCCCCGCCCTGCGGGAGGAGGGCCGCTTCCGGCTGTCGGCGGCCCGGCTGCTCGCGGCGGAGGGCCATGTGGGCGCCGCCCGCCGGGTCTTCGAGGAGGGCTTCGAGCTGCCCGACCTCCGCGAGGGCGAGGAGATCCTCTCGGAGGTCTGGGCCACCCTCACGGACCGCCCGCTGCCGGCCCCGTACAACTTCCGGATGCGCCCGCCGGGGGACTAGGGGTGTCTTGGCGGTCTCCTCCGTGTACTACCTGGGGAGTACATCGGAAACGCTACGCCGGAGTGACGCCTGCCAGGCCGGGCACGGCCTAGCGTGGGTGGTATGGAAGAGCGGCGCGAGCGCCCGGGGGTTCCTCCGTGGCAGCGATGGGTGGAGCGGACCGGGCGGGGCCCGGCCTGGCGCTCCTCGCTGCTCGTGGCCGTCTTCGCGCAGGTCGGCTCGGGATGGGCCGCGCACCAGCAGAGCGGACGGGTGGCGCTGGACGGGTTCGCGCGGCTCCTGCTGCTGCTCGGGCCGCTGCTGCTCGTGTGGCGGCACCGGTACCCGGTGGCCGTGGCGTACGGGGTCGGCGCCGTCACCCTGGTGTACATCGGCGCCGGGTTCCCGTACGGGCCGGTGTTCATCAGCCTGGCCCTGGCCTGCTTCGCCGCCGTCCTTGCCGGACACCGCAGAGCCGCCTGGGGGGCCGTCGGGCTGCTCTGGGCCGGCCACCTGGCCATCGGCCACTGGCTCTACCGGCTGCTCCCGCCCGACGGGGACGGTCCGGCGCCCTGGGCGCAGGAACTGGGCATCACCGCGTGGGTGCTCGCCATCCTCGCCGTCTCCGAGCTCGTCCGCATACGCCGGGAGCAGTGGGCCCTCGCCCGTGCCGAGCGGGCGGCGGCCGAGAAGCGCCGGGTGAACGAGGAGCGGCTGCGCATCGCCCGCGAGGTGCACGACGTCCTCGCCCACAGCATCTCGGTGATCAACGTCCAGGCGGGCGTGGGGCTGGCCCTGCTCGACTCCGATCCCGAGCAGGCCCGTTCGGCACTGACCACCATCAAGGCGGCCAGCAAGGAGGCATTGGGCGAGGTCCGGCAGGTCCTCGACACCCTGCGCACTCCCGGCGACGCACCGCGCGCGCCCGCCCCCGGTCTCGACCGGCTCCCCGAGCTCGCCGAGCAGGCCGCCGCGGCCGGGCTGAGCGTCGACATCGCGACGGACGGCGACGCGCGGGCGCTGGCGCCCGGGGCGGACCTCGCCGCCTTCCGCATCCTGCAGGAGGCGCTGACCAACGTGGTGCGGCATTCCGGTTCGCGCACCGCCCGCGTCCGCCTCTCCTGGCAGCCCCGCGTCCTGGAGCTGCGCGTGGACGACGACGGGCCGGCCACGGGCGGTCCGTCGGGCGGCAGCGGCAACGGTCTCGTGGGCATGCGCGAGCGGGCCGCGGCCCTCGGCGGCACCATCGAGGCAGGCCCGCGCCCCGACGGCGGCTTCCGCGTGATCGCCCGGCTCCCGCTGAAGGCCGATCCGGAGGCCGATCCGAAGGCCGCGCCGAAGCCCGCCTCGGAGGCCGGGCCGAAGCCCGCACCGAGGGCCGTCCCGTCCCAGGAGGATCCGTGATCCGTGTTCTGCTCGCCGACGACCAGCTCCTCGTCCGGGCCGGGTTCCGGGCCCTGCTCGACGCGCAGCCGGACATCGAGGTGGTGGGAGAGGCCGCCGACGGCGACGAGGCCGTCCGCCTGGTGCGCGCGCTGCGTCCGGACGTCGTCCTCATGGACATCCGCATGCCGGTGTGCGACGGGCTCGCCGCCACCCGGCGGATCACCGGGGACGCGGCACTGGCCGACGTCAGGGTGGTCATGCTCACCACCTTCGAGCTCGACGAGTACGTCTTCGAGGCGCTCCGGTCCGGAGCCTCTGGCTTCCTGGTCAAGGACACCGAACCGGAGGAACTGCTGCGGGCGGTCCGGGCGGTGGTGGACGGCGACGCACTGCTGTCCCCGGGCGTCACGCGCCGCCTGATCGAGGAGTTCGCGGCCCGCTCCAAGCAGCCCGCCGCCGACGGCGCGGGTCTGGGCCTGGACCGGCTCACCGAGCGGGAGCGCGAGGTGATGGCGCTGGTGGGCCTCGGCCTGTCCAACGAGGAGATCGCCCGCCGCCTGGTCGTCAGCCCGCTCACCGCGAAGACCCACGTCAGCCGGACGATGGTGAAGCTCGGTGCCCGTGACCGTGCCCAACTGGTCGTCCTGGCCTACGAGTCGGGGCTGGTCCGGCCCGGCTGGCTCGGCTGACTCCCACCCGGCCCTCGTACTCCCCAGGTGGTACGCGCGGTGCAGCCGGCCGTACGACGACCCGGACCCCCTCCCGGAGCCAGTCTCGGAGTGTGACGCACACGTCCACACTTCCGAGGAGCCGAACCGAGATGAACACCCTCACCACCCTCGCGTACGACGGGCCCGGCCCGTGGATCCTGTTCTTCCCGCTGATCTGGGCGGCCGTGGTGGTCGGCACGGTCACCGTGCTGCGCCGCACCGTGTGGCGCGGTCGCCGGGCACCGTGGCAGGCCCGCGGCGCCGCGTACGGCGAGCACTCCCCGATCGCGGTCCTCGGCCGGCGCTTCGCCTCCGGCGAGATCGACGAGGACGAGTACTGGCGGCGGCTGTCCGTCCTGGACGAGCAGTTCGGCCGCCTCTCCAAGGGCGGTGCGGCATGAGGACCACCACCGTGCTCGGCGGCGGCGACGGTGTCGCCGCCCGGGTCGTCGATGCCGTGAAGGTCTACGGCCGGGGCGACACTGAGGTACGGGCCCTGGACGGGGTGAGCGTCGACTTCCCGGCCGGCCGCTTCACCGCGATCATGGGACCGTCCGGTTCCGGCAAGTCCACCCTGATGCACTGCGCCGCCGGTCTCGACACCCTCACCTCGGGATCCGCCTCCATCGGCGGCACACGTCTCGGCGCACTCGACGACCGCAGGCTCACCCTGTTGCGCCGCGAGCGCATCGGCTTCGTCTTCCAGGCCTTCAACCTGATTCCCACCCTCACCGTCGCCGAGAACATCACCCTCCCGCAGGACCTCGCGGGCAGCCGCGCGGACGCTGCCTGGCTCGACGGCCTCATCGACGTCGTCGGACTGCGCGACCGGCTGCACCACCGGCCCGCCGAGCTCTCCGGTGGCCAGCAGCAGCGCGTCGCCGTGGCCCGGGCCCTGGCCGGCAGCCCCGACGTCGTCTTCGCCGACGAGCCCACCGGCAACCTCGACTCCCGCTCGGGGGAGGAAGTGCTCGGGCTGCTGGGCCGGGCGGTGCGCGAAATGAACCGTACGGTCGTCATGGTCACCCACGACCCGGTGGCCGCCGCCCACGCCGACGAGGTCGTCTTCCTCGCCGACGGGCGGCTGGTCGACCGGATGGCGGGTCCCACCGCGGACCGCGTCCTGGACCGGCTCAAGTCCTTCGACACGCGCCCGTCGACGGCGGCTGCCCCGGGGGAGGAGTCATGAGTACGAACGGTGCCCGCACCGTGCTGCGGATCGGCACGGCCTCGCTGCGCACGCACAAGCGACGGTTCGCCGGGACCTTCACGGCCGTGCTGCTCGGCGTCGCCTTCCTCACCGCGACGCTCGTCATGGGCGACACCCTCCGCGCGAGCTTCGACAGCATGTTCGCCGGCGCGACGAGCGGTACCGACGCGGTGGTCCGCAGTACCCGTGTGGTGACCGTCCCGGGCGAGGCCCAAGGTTCCCGGCAGCCCGTACCGACCGCACTCGTGGAGGAGATCCGGCGCACTGCGGGCGTGGCCGCCGCGGCCCCCGCCGTCCAGGGCGCGGGGCAGCTCGTCGGCTCCGACGGCGAACCGATCGGTGGCCAAGGGCCGCCCACGCTCGCCGGGAACTGGATCGCGGACCGGGAACTCAACCCGTACCGGCTCGCGGAGGGCCGGGCGCCGGAGCGGACCGGAGAGGTCGTCGTGAACCGGGCCACGGCGGACAAGGGGGGACTGAAGCTCGGCGACACGACGGTGCTGCGTACGCCCGACCCGGTTCCGGTGACGGTCGTCGGCCTGGCCACCTTCGGCGGCGCGGACGGCATGGCGCAGGTCACGTACACGGGGATGACCCAGGCGGACGCGGAGAAGCACCTGATGCCGGCGCCCGGTCAGGCGGCGTCCATCCAGGTGCGAGCCGGTCCGGGAACCAGCCAGAGCGAGCTGGTGGAGGCGCTCACCGCGGTGCTGCCCCAGGGCGTCGAAGCGATCACCGGAGAGGAATCGGCCCAGGAGAACACCGACATGATCTCCGGTCGGTTCCTGAACCTCTTCACCACCATGCTGCTCGTCTTCTCGGGCATCGCCCTGCTCGTCGCCACCTTCAGCATCCACAACACCTTCGCGATCGTCGTCGCCCAGCGCACCCGCGAGAACGCCCTGCTCCGGGCGCTCGGCGCCTCCCGGCGCCAGGTCGTCGGCGGCACGCTGGCCGAGGCCGCCGTCGTCGCCTTCCTCGCCTCGGCAGCCGGGCTGCTCCTCGGCGTGGGCTTCGCCGCAGGACTCCAGGCCCTCTTCCCGGCCATCGGATTCCCCTTCCCCGAAGGGGACTTGGTGATCAGCGGCCCGTCGATGGCGCTTCCCCTCGTCGCAGGGGTCCTCGTCTGCCTCGGCTCGGCCGTGCTGCCCGCCGTACGGGCCGGACGCACGGCGCCGCTTGCCGCGCTGCTCGACAGCGCGGTGGACCACTCGGAGGCCTCCCGGTCCCGTACGGTCACCGGCCTGGCGCTGGGCACGGCCGCCATCGGCCTGCTCCTGACCGGGGTGCTCGCCGTACCGTCGCTGTGGCTGTCCGGGGCGGGTGCGGCGCTGGCGACGGCCTCGTTCGTCGTACTGGGTCCGGTGGCGTCCTCGTCCGCCGTCCGGATGCTCGCCCGGCCGCTCGAGCGGCTGCGCGGGGTGACCGGAGCCCTCGCGGCGCGCAACGCGCGGCGCAGTCCCCGGCGGACGGCGTCCACGGCGACCGCGCTGATGATCGGCGTCGCCGTGGTGTCCCTGTTCACCGTCTTCGGGGCATCCCTGAAGGCGACCATGGACCGGACCGTGTCGCGTTCCTTCGCCGGTGACGTGGCCATCAGCGCCCCGTCCTTCGGCGCGGGCGGCAGCGGACTCAGCCCGAAGCTGGCACCGGCCGTCGCGGCGCTGCCCGAAGTGGCGGGCGCGGTGGGCCTGGGCAAGGGGGTCGCGGAGGTCGACGGCTCGGGGCGGGCACTGACCGTCACCGACCCCGTCGCGCTTGCGGCCGGCCTCGACCTGGGCGCGGTGTCGGGAGGGTTCGACGCGCTGGGAACGGACGGCATCGCGGTGTCCGCGAAGGAGGCCGCGCGGCATGGATGGCGGCCCGGCAGCACGGCCGAACTCGCCTTCACCGACGGGCAGAAGCAGCCCTTCACGGTCCGCGCGGTGTACGAGCGGTCCGAGCTGGCCGGCGACTACGTCATCACGAGGGCGGCCTGGGCGCCGCACCGGGCGCAGGACACGGACTCGCTGGTCAGCGTCACCTTCAAGGACGGGGTGTCGGCCGCGGCCGGCGCGGCGGCGGTCGAGAAGACGGCCGCGCTGTACGGCGGCCCCGAGGTGCAGACGCGCGACGCGTACGCGCAGTCGTCGGCGGGCGGCATCGACATGATGCTCACGCTCGTCTACGCGCTGCTCGCCCTCGCCGTACTGATCGCCCTGCTGGGCATCGCCAACACGCTGACCCTCGCCGTCCACGAGCGCACCCGCGAACTGGGGCTGCTCCGGGCCGTCGGCCAGACCCGGGGGCAGCTGCGGGCCATGGTCCGCTGGGAGTCGGTCCTGGTCGCCGCGTTCGGCACGACCGGCGGTCTGGCGCTGGGCGGTGTCCTCGGATGGGTCCTGGTGAAGGCCTCGGACGGGGCGAGCGACAGCGCGTTCGCGTTCGCCGTCCCGCCACTGCAGCTCACCCTGGTGGCCCTGGTCGGCGTGGCGGCGGGCATCCTCGCGGGCTGGCGCCCGGCGTGGCGCGCGGCGCGTCTGGACATCCTGCGCGCGGTCGCCACCGACTAGGCCCGCGCCGCCCGGCGCGGGCCCTACCGGTCGTAGGTGCGGATGCGGTAGCGCAGGCCGGTCACCGAGGACTGCCAGCCACCGTCCTCGGCGACGGTCCACGCCGGGTCCAGCTCCGGGGCGTGGGTGTCACCGACCACCTGCGTGTCGACTTCGGTCACCGAGAGCATGGCAGCGCGGGCCAGCGCGGCACGGTAGACCTCTCCGCCGCCGATCACCCAGCACGCGGCGGCGGGGACGGTCGCCGGGGGCTGCCCGGTCTGCGCGGCCTGCGCGGCCTGTCCGGCCGCGAGTTCCAGGGCCTCGTCGATGGACCCGGCGCGCTCCGCGCCCTCCGCGGTCCATGCGGGATCGCGCGTCACCACGATGTTGCGCCGCCCCGACAGCGGACGGAACCGCGCCGGCAGCGAATCCCAGGTCTTGCGGCCCATCACCACCGGATGCCCGAGGGTGGTGGCCTTGAAGTGGGCCATGTCCTCGGGCAGCCGCCAGGGAATCCCGTTGTCCGCGCCGATCACGCCGGCGGAGCTCTGCGCCCAGATCAGCCCGACGCTCATGCCGGTGTCCGCGGCGCTGTCCGCGGCGGTGGCCGTGGCGACGTCCGTAGCGGTGTTGGTGTCGAGGTTCATACCGCGACCGGGGCCTTGATGGCCGGGTGGTGCTGGTAGCCGGCCACCTTCACGTCGCCGAAGGCGTAGTCGAAGAGCGAGTCGGCCCGGTGCAGCTTCAGCTCGGGGAACTCGAACGGCGTCCGCGAGATCTGCTCGGTGACCTGCTCGACGTGGTTGTCGTAGATGTGGCAGTCGCCGCCGGTCCAGATGAAGTCGCCCGGCTCCAGGCCGGCCTGCTGGGCCACCATGTGGGTGAGCAGGGCGTAGCTGGCGATGTTGAACGGCACGCCGAGGAACAGGTCCGCGCTGCGCTGGTACAGCTGGCAGGAGAGCTTCCCGTCGGCCACGTAGAACTGGAAGAAGGCGTGGCACGGCGCGAGCGCCATCTTCGACAGCTCGGAGACGTTCCAGGCGGAGACGATCATCCGGCGGGAGTCCGGGTCGCGGCGCAGCGTGTCGAGGACCTCGGTGATCTGGTCGATGTGCTGCCCGTCCGGGGTGGGCCAGGAGCGCCACTGGGCCCCGTAGACCGGGCCGAGGTCGCCGTTCTCGTCGGCCCACTCGTCCCAGATCGTCACGCCGTGCTCGCGCAGCCAGCCGACGTTGGACTCGCCGCGCAGGAACCACAGCAGCTCGTACACGATCGACTTGAGGTGCACCTTCTTGGTGGTGACCAGGGGGAACCCCTGCGAGAGGTCGTAACGCAGTTGGTGCCCGAAGACACTCCGGGTGCCGGTGCCCGTCCGGTCGGCCTTGGCCGTCCCGGAGGTGAGCACCAGCTTCAACAGGTCTTCGTACTGGGTATCCGCCACGGGCACCGAGTCTACTGGGCTGCCGCCGGAGGTCCGGTCAGCCGGTCAGCCGGTGACCACGCCGTCGGTGAGCAGGCCGGCCAGGACCGCCTCGCCGACCGCCACGACGGCCGTCTGGGGGCGGATCATCACGGTGATCTCGTCGATCAGGCCCTCGGGCGTGAGGTGCAGCATGTCGATGCCGTGCACCTGCCGGTCGCTGACGGTGGTCCGGAACGGCAGTACGGTCGCCGGTCCCTCGGCTCCCTCCGCCCCGAACGGGACGCCGGCCGACTGGACGCTGCCGTCGAAGTGGCCGACGTAGTGGAAGCCCTCGAACGTGCGCAGGAGCACGCGGAAGAGGGCCAGCACCGCCGGCTTGCCCTCGAACGGCTTCGACTTCACCGGGCTGTTGAGCCGGACGTCGTCGGTGAACAGCGCGTCCAGCGCGGCGAGGTCATGGCCGGCGACGGCGGCGCGGAAGCGGTCGGCCGTGCTGGTGGCGGCGCTCATGAGGACTCCTTGATAGTCACCGATGTGATTAGTCAGTTTCTTGACTATCATGGCCCGGGCGTCCCTGAGAAGACGCTGCCGCGCACGATCCCGAGGAGACCGACCGATGGCTTTGCGCCACGCCGTTCTGGCGGCGCTGCTCGACGAGGAGCTGAGCGGCTACCAGCTGGCCAAGGCCTTCGGCACGGGCGTGGCCAACTTCTGGCACGCCCTGCCCCAGCAGCTCTACACCGAGCTGGCCCGGCTGGAGCGGGAGGGCTTCATCGCGGGCCGTGAGGTGGTCCAGGACACCCGGCCCAACAAGCGGCTGTTCCAGGTCACCGATGCCGGACTGGCCGAGCTGGAGCGCTTCACCGCCGCCGAGACCAAGCCCTGCGTCATCCGCGACGACCTGCTCGTGAAGGTCCAGGCGGCCGAGCACGTCGACACGGAGGCGCTCATCGCGCAGCTCGCGGAGCGGACCGCCTTCGCGACGGCCAAGGCGGAGCTGTTCGAGAAGCTGCTGCGCTCGATGCGCGGCGAGCGCACGGAGGAGGAGTTCCTGCGCCACGGTGCACGGATCGGCCCCTACCTCACGTGCCTGCGCGGCTTGGAGTTCGAGCGGGCCAACCGGGCCTGGTACGAGCGCACCACGATCATTCTGAGCGAGAGGCGGGCATCCCGTGGAGAGCAGTGAACAGCGACGGCCGACCCGGTACGTGGCTCTCGGCGACAGCCAGAGCGAGGGCGTGGGCGACGGGGACGACCGCACGGGGCTGCGCGGGTGCGCCGACCGGTTCGCCGAGCTGATCGCGGTGCACGAGCCCGATGTCCTCTACGCCAACCTGGCCGTACGGGGCCGCCTGGCGGCAGGGGTCCGCGAGGGGCAGCTCGGGCCGGCCCTCGCGCTCCGCCCCGACCTGGCCACCGTGGTCGCCGGGGTCAACGACGTGCTGCGGCCCCGGTTCGACGCCGACGAGGTCGCCGGGCACCTGGAGGCGATGTTCGCCGCGCTCACCGCGCAGGGCGCCCGCGTCGCCACCGTCACCTTCCCCGACATCGCCAAGCTCGTCCCGCTCGCCAAGGGGGCGGCCCCGCGCGTCACCGCGCTGAACGACCGGATACGGCGGGCGGCGGAGCGGCACGGGGTGGCCGTCGCGGATTTCGCCCGCCACGAGGCCTCCACCGACCCGCGGATGTGGAGCGCGGACCGGCTGCACGCCGCGCCGTCCGGCCACGCGATGATCGCCGCCGGTGTCGCGCACGCCCTGGGGCTGCCCGGCAGCGACGACGGCTGGACCCGCCCGCTGCCCGGCCCGCCGCCGCTGGCCCCGGCGGGCCTTCGGGGCGTCGCCGGGGAGCTGCGGTGGGCCGTGGGCTTCGCCGGGCCCTGGATCGGGCGGCGGCTGCGCGGGCGCTCCTCCGGAGACGGCCGCACGGCCAAGCGGCCCGAACTGCTCCCCGTACGCCTGGCGGCCTGACAGGCGGGCCCTCCGGGTCAGGCGCGGCAGATGATCTCGCCGTTCAGCACCGAGAACCAGGCGTCCGGGTCCGCACCCCAGGTGTGCCAGGCCTCGGCGACGGCCGACAGCTCCGCCTGCGTCGCGTGTCCGCCGCCGGTCGCGATCCCGGCGTAGGCCGAGGCCGTCGTACGGTCCGCCCACAGCGAGGACCACCACGCTGCCTCCTCCTCGGTCGCGTAGCACCACGAGGTCGCCGTGCAGGTCACGTCCGTGAAGCCCGCCGCCCGCGCCCACGCGCGCAGGCGGCGTCCGGCGTCCGGCTCGCCGCCGTTGGCGCGCGCCACCCGTCGGTACAGGTCCAGCCACTCCTCCAGCCCCGGAGTCGCGGGGTACCAGGTCATCGCCGCGTAGTCCGCGTCCCGCGCCGCGACGATCCCGCCCGGCCGGCACACCCGGCGCATCTCGCGCAGCGCCCGGACCGGATCGCCCACGTGCTGCAGCACCTGGTGGGCGTGGACCACGTCGAAGGAGTCGTCGGGGAAGTCCAGCGCGTGGACGTCGGCCGTGGCGAACTCGATGTTGGTCAGGCCCCGTTCCTTCGCGTGCGCGGCGGCCTGGTCGACCACGTCCCGCGCCGCGTCCACCGCCGTGACCCGGCCCTGCGGTCCCACCAGCTCCGCCAGGTCCGCCGTGATCGTGCCCGGTCCGCAGCCCACGTCCAGGACGGCCATCCCCGGACGCAGCGCGCCGATCAGGTAGGCGGCGGAGTTCTCGGCGGTGCGCCAGCGGTGCGAGCGCAGCACCGACTCGTGGTGTCCGTGGGTGTAGACCGCGGTCTCGTGCGCGGGCTCCGGGGCGGCTGCCGCGCGAGGGGATTGCGTTGCTTCCGTGGCGTTCATGGACCTGGCTCCTTCGTCGTCGAAGTGCTGTCGAGGCGTTGGTTTCACCGTAAGGGATCAGTTCGTCATCTGAGATATGCGTATTGATATGTGGACACCATCCTTGTGTGCCAAGGGGGTTGGCTGAATGGGTGGCAGGTGGGGGCGGGGGCGAGGACAGTGAATCCGGGGGAACGAAGGACGGTGAGATCCATGCCGGACCCGCTGCTCGAGCGGCACGCCGAGGCGCTGCGGCTCTTCGGCCAGTACGTCCACGCGGTCTCGGACGCGCAGTGGGACGCGCCGACGCCCTGTAGCGAATGGAGCGTGCGCGACCTGGTCAACCACGTCACCGCCGAACAGCTGTGGATACCGCCCCTGGTCACCGACGGCCGCACCGTCGAGGACATCGGCAGCACCTTCAACGGCGACGTCCTCGGCACCGATCCGGCCGCCGCCTGGGACGAGGCCTCGGCCGCCGCGCACACCGCCTTCAAGGTCCCCGGGGCCCTGGAGCGCACCATCCGGCTCTCGTACGGGCCCGCGCTCGGGTCGGCGTACTGCTCGGAGCTGACCGCCGACTGCGTGGTCCACGCCTGGGACCTCGCGCGGGGCATCGGAGCCGACGACCGGCTGCCGGACGGCCTCGTCGAGTTCTCCATCAAGGAGGTCATGCCCTACGCCGACGGACTGGCCGCGAGCGGCATGTACGACGCTCCGCCGGAGGTGCCGGCCGGGGCGAACGCCCAGACCCGGCTGCTCGCGATGGTGGGGAGGAGCGGCTGACGCAGTGCGCGGCGCCTGGCATCCACAACGGGCGATACCGGACGAATAACCGTATAAAGGCATGGTCGGGAGCGCGGGGACGGCAAGGAGAGGTGGCGCGCGGTGTCGGGGATCCAGCGCACGACGGCCGAGGGCCGGGGCCAGGTCCGCTACGGCCCGCCCGCACCCCAGCCCGGCCTGCCCGTGCTGCCCGAGCTCACGGCCGTCCTCGCCGCGGCCGCCTGGCGCTCGGCCCCCGAGCCGCCCGGCGGGGGAGTGCCCGTACGGGCCGCCGCCGCCCGGCACTGGGGGCGGCGCGGGCTCCCCACCGACCCCGACCACGTGGCCGCCGGACCCGGCGCGCCCGCCCTGCTGCTGGCGCTGCTCGGCGCGTACGGCGGCGACGTCATGCTGCCCCGACCCTGTCCCGCCTGGTGGACGCCGCAGGTCCGGCTGCTGGGACGGCGCGCCTACCACGTGCCGACCCCGGCCGAGTGCGGCGGCGTACCCGACCCGTACGCGCTGCTGGAGACCGTGCGCCGGGTGCGCGCCGAGGGCGGCGACCCGCGGGTGCTGCTGCTGTCCGTCGCCGACGACCCGACCGCGACCGTCCCGCCGCCCGAGCTGCTCCTCGAGGCCTGCGAGGCCGCCGCGTCCGCCGGACTGTTCGTCGTCAGCGACGAGACCTGGCGCGACACCGTCCACCGGCCGGCCCACGGACGCCTCGGCGGGCCGGTGGACGGTGTCGGGGGGCAACCGGGCTCCCACGACAGGCTCGTCGTGCTCAGCCCCGCCGAGATGCTGCCGGACGACACCGCGGTGCTCCTGGACCTCTCCGGCGCCCTGCTGCCCGCGGGCTGGCCCGCCGCCGTCATCCGGTTCCCCGGCACCCCGCGCGGCACCTGGCTGCGGGCCCGGACCCTGGACGTGCTCACCGCCACCGGCGGCTTCGTCGCGGGCCCCGTCGCCGGGGCGGCCGCGCACGCCCTCGACGAGCCCGCCGCCGTCGCGGGCCGCGCCGCCGCGGCCGCCGCCCTGCACGGCGCCGTGGCCCGGGCCGCGCACCGGGAACTGCTCGCCGCCGGGGCGCTGGCCCGGCCCCCGCAGGCCGGCCGCCACCTCTACGCCGATCTGACGCCGCTGCGCTCGGGGCTCGCCCGCCAGGGGGTCGGCGACGCGATGGAACTGGAGGACTGGCTGGGCGGACGGCTCGGCGCGCCCACGCCCGGCGGGCAGCGGTTCGCGGACGAGCCCGTCGCCCCGCGGGTCCGGCTGTCGACCGGACCGCTGCTCGGCGCCACCCCGGAGGAACGGCTCGCGGCGCTCACCGCGACCGACCCCCTCGCCCTGCCCCACGTACGGGACTCCCTGGCCCGGCTCCGGTCGGTCCTGGCCGGGCTGTCCGACTGACCCCCGCCCTGAAACCCCCGACTGCCGCCGGTGAACGGAGACTTCTCGATGAGGGATCAGACGGACGCCCCCTCGGCTTCTCTGGCCGGGGCCGACCCGGACGGCCCCCCGGTGGCGACCCGGGCCGGTGTCGGGGGCGATGGCGGTGCGGGTGCCGGCGTCCGGCACGCGCGGCCGCGGCCGCGGCCGCCGGGCGAACACCGGCTGTGGCCGCGCTCGTTCGCGGACCGGCTGACCACCCCGCTGCCGGGGCTGCGCGCGTTCGCCCGGCTCGCCCGCGAGGGCGCCTTCCGGCCCGGCCCCGAGGGGCTGCGCGGCATCCCGGACCTGCCGTATGCGCCCGCCCCGCTGCCCGCCGTGGCCGCCGGGGCGGTGTCCGCCACCTGGGCCGGGCACGCCAGCTGGGTCCTGCGGATCGGCGGACTGACCGTACTGACCGACCCCGTCTGGTCCCGGCGGATCCTCGGCACCCCGGCCCGGATGACCCCCGTCGGAGTGCGCTGGGAGGAACTGCCGCCGGTCGACGCCGTGGTGATCAGCCACAACCACTACGACCACCTCGACGCCCCCACCCTCAAACGTCTCCCGCGCACGACGCCGCTCTTCGTCCCGGCAGGGCTCGCGCGCTGGTGCCGGCGGCGGGGGTTCATCCGGGTCACCGAACTCGACTGGTGGGAGTCCGCCGAACTGGGCGGCGTACGGTTCGAGTTCGTGCCGGCGCACCACTGGTCGAAGCGGTCGCTGATGGACGCGTGCCGGACGTTGTGGGGTGGCTGGATGCTCAGCGCTGCCGCGGGCACCGGCGCCGCCGATGGGCGGGCCGGGGCGACCGGGGCGACCGGGGCGACCGGCGCGGTGAAGAAGGTGTACTTCGCGGGTGACACGGGCTACGGGCACTGGTTCGGCGAGATCGGGCGGCGGCACCCCGGCATCGACCTCGCGCTGCTCCCGATCGGGGCGTACGCCCCGCGGTGGTGGCTGCGGGACGTCCACGCGGACCCGGAGGAGGCCGTGCAGGCCTGTCTGGACCTGGGGGCGCGGAGGATGGCTCCCATGCACTGGGGGACCTTCGTGCTGTCGTCGGAGCCGGTGATGGAGCCGCTGCTGCGGGTGCGGGCCGCGTGGGCCCGTACCGGGCTGCCCCGGGAGCACCTGTGGGACCTCCCGGTCGGGGCGTCCCGGGCCCTGTAGCCGCGGCTGCGGGCCCGGGACGCCCTGCGGGGCCGTCCCCTACCCGCCCTTCGCTCGTTCCCCGGGCTGCGCCCGGACCCCCGTGGGGCTCCGCCCCAGCCCCCGGTGCTCAAACGCCGGACGGCTGAAACACCGGCGAGGCCGGAGTCGCTCAGCCTCCGGGGCGGATTCGGCGCCAGAGGGCCGGGGTTGCGCTGATGAGCACCGTGAGGGCCACCGCCAGGGCCACGCCCTTCCAGGGTTCCGCGAACAGGGAGCCGCCCACGATGCCGATCAGGCCGTAGGTCGCTGCCCAGGCCAGGCAGGCGGGGCCGTCGCCGCGGGCGAACCGGCGCAGGGGGAGCTCCGCGAGCAGGCAGGCCAGCATCACGGGGATGCGGCCGCCCGGCAGCAGGCGGGAGACCACCAGGACCAGTACGCCGTTCTCGTCGAGCTTGCGCTGCGCCTGGGCGAGGCGTTCGGGGGTCGCCCGTCGGCGCAGGGCTTCCAGCCAGCGCGACCCGTTCCGCGACCGCACCCCGCGCCGACCCAGCCAGTACAGCGCCATGTCCCCCGTGAACGCGGCCAGCGAGGAGACCCCGAACACCAGCAACAGCCCGAAGGGGAGGGAGTCCTGGTGGAACGCCACCACCGCCGCCGTGCTGACCAGCGCGCCCGTCGGAATCACCGGCACGAGCGCGCCGAGCGCCACCAGCACGAAGAGGGTCGGGAGGCCGATCGCCTGCTGGGTGGACTCCGGCGGGACCTGCGCGGCCGACTCCGCGAGCTGCCACATCCCCCTCACGGCAGCCGCACCCGTTCACCGTGCGCGGGCAGCCGGACCGTCACCTTCGGCGCCTCCCTGCGCGCACACCGTACGAACTCCTCGCCCGGCGCGTGGAACTCGTGCGGCCGCACCGCGTCCATCCCGATCGGCCAGTACGTACCCCAGTGCACCGGGACCGCCGCCACGGGCGCGAGCAGGGCCAGCGCCCGCGCCGCACCCGCCGCGTCCAGGTGCCCGGGGCCCAGGTTGGGCCCCCAGCCGCCGACCGGCAGCAGGGCCACGTCCACCGGTCCGACCTCGTCGGCCATCGAGTCGAACAGGCCGGTGTCCCCGGCGAAGTAGGTCCGCGAGGAGCCCTCGATCACGTACCCGAGCGCGGGAGCGAGCCGCGGTCCGAACGGCAGCCGCCGCCCGTCGTGCCGCGCACTGACCGCCCGGACCCGTACGCCGCCGCCCCGTACGCCGTCCCCCACGGCCACCGTGTCGCCCGGCGCCAGCTCCGTGACCGCCAGCCCCCGCACCCCGGCCATCCGCGCCAGCCCCGGCACCGCGCCCGGCGCCCCGCGCGGCACCAGCAGCCGGGTCCCGCGCGCGAGGCGCGCCAGCGAGGGCAGGTGCAGGTGGTCGGAGTGCAGGTGCGAGACGAGCACCGCGTCGGCGACCGCCGCCTCCGGCGGGGGCACCGCCCCGCGGCGGCGGCGCAGGTGCGCCAGACGGCGTGCGAAGAGCGGGTCCGTGAGCAGCCGGACACCGGAGTCCTCGACCGTGCACGTGGCGTGGCCCCACCAAGTGATCTCCACAGGCCCCTGATCCCCTCCCCTCGTCCCGCCCGCCACCGGGTCCCGTCCGAGCCTAAAGGCTGCCCGCCCGAACCGCCCGGAACCGGGGCAGCGGAACCGTGGAACCGGGGCTTCACGCCCCCTCCTCCCCGGCGGCGGATCGGAGTAGGGTCGGGCGGCATGGATGAGCTGCGCGTGGCCGCGATCGCCAGCCTGGCCCCGCTGGAGGATCTGGACACGGATCCCTTCGCCGTCGACACCCGGAGCCAGCACGCCATGTGCGCCCGCTGGGCGGCCGACCGGGGATACGTCGTGACCCGCCAACTGTTCGTCTACGGGCTGCGCGCCGACCACTGCGGCCTGTGGAACGACATCGACGCCGGCCGCGTCGACCTGTTCGTCACCGCCAACCACCGCGTGCTGACCCGCGCGCTGCGCTCCGTGGGGGAGTTCACCGCGGAGTGTGCACGGCGCGGCGTACGGCTGGAAACCGCCGGTCTCGACGAACCGCGCTACACCTCCGCGATGAAGGCCGAGGTGCACCGCCGGCTCTCCATGCCGACCGCCGGATACGACGGCACGTAGGCGCGGACAGCCCCGCGGCAGCCCTGCTGCAGCCCCCGGCCCAGCGGGCGGCCGCCCCGGCCGCCCCCCGTACGCACATCCGCCGCCCGTGTCACCCGGCCGGTCGGGCGCCGCTGTGCGAGCCTGGACACCGTGGGGACGGGGGCTCGTCGGCGCGGTGCGGGCCACGGTGGTGAGGCGGGTTCGGCGTGTTGCGAGGCCGGTGGCGGAGTACGGGCGGCGCCCTGGTGCGCGTGGTCATCGTCTGGGCGGTGTCCACCCTCACCATGCTCGCCCTGGCCGGAATCCTCCCCGACTTCCGGCTCCAGGCGGGCGCGGGCGGTGACCGCGACAGCATCACGCAGATAGGTCTGACGGCTGCGATCGGCGCCGGCGCGTTCGGTCTGCTGAGCGCGCTGGTGTGGCCGGTTCTCGTACGCGCCCTGCTGCTCGTGCCGGCCCTGGTGCTCGGCCTGCTCGTCTTCTTCCTCAACGGCTCGCTGCTGCTCCTGGCGCTCAGCCTGATCCCGGCCGGCCGCGGCGAGGCGGACCCCGAAACGGCCGTGGTGGTCGCCGCCGTGATGTCCGCCGTCGCCTCCGCGACCTCCACCGCCCTCGCCGTCCGGGACGACGAGGCCTACCGGCGCCGGCTCTACCGGCTCGCCGACCGCCGCCGACGCCGCCAGCACCGCGAGGGAGTGTCCGGGGCCGACGAACGCGTCCCCGCCCTGGTGTTCCTGCAACTCGACGGGGTCGGGTACGAGGTGCTGCGCCGCGCGGCCGGCAGCGGGCTGATGCCGACGGTGGCCGACTGGCTCGACCGCAGCCACCGCATCGGCTCCTGGCACACCGACTGGTCCAGCCAGACCGGTGCGAGCCAGCTCGGCATCCTGCACGGCTCCAACTTCGACGTCCCGGCCTTCCGCTGGTACGAGAAGGACACCGGCGAGGTGATGGTCTGCAACCGGCCCACCAGCGCCGCCGAGCTCCAGCGGCGGGCCGTCGAACGCACCGGCGACGGCGGCCTGCTCACCCTCGACGGGGCCAGCCGCGGCAACCTCTTCAGCGGCGGCGCCGGCCAACTGGCGCTCGTCCTGTCCGTCTCCGCCCGGCGGAGCCCGCACAACCGGTCCCGCGCGGGCTACTTCGCGTACTTCTCCGACCCGGCCAACGCGGTCCGCACGGCGCTCTCCTTCGTCGCCGAGGTGGCCCGCGAGATCACCCAGTCGGTACGCGGCCGCCTGCGCGGGGAGCGGCCACGGGTCGCGCGCGGCGGGCTGTACCCGCTGTTCCGCGCCTTCGCGACGGTGGTGGAGCGCGACGTGGTGGTCGCCGCGGTGATCGGCGACATGCTGGCGGGGCGCGCCGCGGTCTACGCCGACCTGGTCGCCTACGACGAGGTCGCCCACCACTCGGGCCCGCGCTCCCGGGACACCGAGCAGGTGCTCGCCCGGCTCGACCGCAGCCTCGCGCTCATCGCCCGGGTCGCCGAACACGCACCCCGGGAGTACCGCATCGTGCTGCTCTCGGACCACGGCCAGAGCCCGGGGGAGACCTTCCTGGCCCGGTACGGGCTCACCCTGAAGGACCTGGTCCGCGCGGGCTGCGGGCTCCCGGTGTCCCGGAAGGCCGGCCGTACGCACAGCGGGGCCGAGGCGCGGGCCGCCGTACTGGCCGCCCTGCACCGGCCCGTGGAGGAGACGGAGGACGAGGTGCGTCCCGGGTCGGGCCCGGACCCGGTGGTACTGGCCTCCGGCAACCTCGGGCTGATCTCCTTCCCGGACCTGCCCGGACGGGCGTCCAGGGAACGCATCGAGCGCGCCCATCCGGCGCTGCTCTCCACCCTGGCGAACCACCCCGGGGTCGGGTTCCTGCTCGTCGACGGGACCGTCATGGCGGCCGGCGGGGCCGAAGCCCGGCTGGACGAGCCGGGCGCGGCGGAGGAGCTGCTCGCCCCCTTCGGCCCGGGCGCGGCGCGGGCGGTCCGGCGGACCGACACCTTCCCGCACGTGGCCGACGTGATGGTGAACTCGGCCTACGACCCGGAGACGGGCGGGGTGCACGCCTTCGAGGAGCAGATCGGCTCGCACGGCGGCCTGGGCGGGGAGCAGGGCCACCCCTTCCTGATGTGGCCGGTGGAGCTGTCCGAGCCGGTGTACCGGCCCGACGGCGAACTGGTGGGCGCGGAGGCGGTCCACCAGGTCCTGCGCCGCTGGCTCACCGAGTCGGACGGGCCCCAGGTCCCGGTCCCCCCGGAGATGTCCGTCGCCCCGGGCGCGGACCCGGTCTAGGTCTCCGGCCGGAGGCATCGCGCGGCCGACCGCCCGGGGCGTACGTTGGAAGCAGAGTCCATCAGGGGGGCTCCGAGGGGTCGCCATGTCCGCGATCAGCAACAGCATCGACATAGACCGCAGTCCCGAGGACGTCTACTCGTACATCACGGACCCCACGCACCTGCCGGAGTGGCAGGACAGCGCGGTCTCGGCGGTGCCGATGGGCGATCTTCCCGTCCACGTCGGGTCGAAGATCCTCGTCACCCGGCAGATCGGCCGCCGTGCGATCCCCACGACCATGGAGGTCGTGGACATGGATCCGCCGAGGAGCTGGCACTTCCACGGCGTCGACGGACCGGTCCGCCCGGACGTGCGGGGCCGCATCGAACCCCTCGACGGAGGGACCCGCTCGCGGGTGACCATCGCCGTCGACTTCGAGGGCCACGGCATGGGCAGGGCGCTCGTCCCGTTCGCGGTCAAGCCCATGGTCCGCAAGGAGATGCCCCGCAGCGAGGAGAAGCTCAAGCACCTGCTGGAGCACTCTGCGGCCTGAGCGCTAGGGGGTGTCTTGCCCTCGGAGGCCCGGAAAAACCGGGTGCTCCGGGACATGCGGTGTGCTCACACTGGGCGCACCGCGTACCCGGACCCCTAAGGACATCTCCGCCCGTGCAGGCTGCCGTCACCGTCACCCCCGCCCAGCTCCCCGAACTGCTCCTCGGCCTCGCCACCGTGCGGCCCGTGTTCCTCTGGGGAGCACCCGGCATCGGCAAGTCCTCGCTCGTGCGGAAGTTCGCCGACTCGCTGGGGCTGGAGTGCGTGAGCCTGCTCGGGACCCAGCTCGCGCCCGAGGACCTGATCGGCGTGCCGCAGATCCGTGACGGGCGTTCCGTGTTCTGCCCGCCCGAGGCCATTGCCCGCGACGAGCCGTACTGCCTGTTCCTCGACGAGCTCAACGCCGCGGGCCCCGACGTGCAGAAGGCCTTCTACTCCCTCATCCTCGACCGGCGGATCGGCTCCTACGAGCTGCCCGCGGGCTCCATCGTCATCGGCGCGGGCAACCGGGCCACCGACAACGCCCTGGCCCGGCCCATCGCCTCCGCGCTGGTCAACCGGCTCACCCACGTCCACCTGGACGCCTCCGCCATGGACTGGCTGGTCTGGGCCGGCGAGCACGGCATCCACCCGTGGGTCACCGACTACCTCACCGACCGGCCCGACCACCTGTGGTCGCAGCCGCCCAAGACGGAGGAGCCGTTCTCCACGCCGCGCTCCTGGCACATGCTGTCCGACGCCCTGCACTCCTTCGGCCAGGACCTGGACGAGACGACCCTGAAGGTGATCGCCCACGGCACCCTCACCCCGGCGCACGCCGTCTCCTTCTGCGGCTACGCGAAGATCGTCCGCCACTCCTTCGGCATCGAGGCGATCATGAAGGGCGACGCGAACTGGCCCACCCGCCTCGCCGACCGCGACCTGCTCTACTACCTGGCCGACGCCTTCCGCGGTCGGCTGGTCAAGGAGCTGCCCGCACAGCGCGAACACGTCTCGCCCGCCGTCCGGCAGACCGCCTACCGGGCCAAGTCCCTCCTCGTCCAGCTCGCCGAGATCTCCGTCGAGGTCGCCCAGACCGTCATCGCCGACGACGCCGACGGCCTGCCCGTGCTGCCCGCCTGGTTCCTCGTCGAAGCGGCCCGCGACATGCCGCGCCTGGTCGAGGCCCGCCGGTGACCCGCACCACCCGCAGCACCCGCAAGAGCACCGGCAACGCCAAGCCCGACCCGGCCGCCCAGGCCTTCGCCGAGGGCCTCGCCCTGGTCAAGCGGAACCCGGCGCTCGCCGCCGTCTCCGCCACCATCTGCCGTCAGGCCAAGTGCGCGGCCACCCCCGCCGGGGGACTGGCGGCCGTCGACTCCAACGGCACCGTCCACGTCCACCCCACCAAGCGCGCCACGCCCGAGGAATGGGCCTGGACGCTCTCCCACGCGCTGCTCCACCTCGGCTTCGGACACGTCCCCGCCGCCAAGGACGAGGACCGCCCCCAGCCCGACCGCTTCGACCTGGCCGCCCGCTGCGCCGTCGTCAACCGCTTCCTGGCGAGCTTCGCACCCGGCTGGACCCCGGACCGCCTGCCCGCCGAGCACCCCGGCGGTGACGAGGACCTGCTCGCCGCCCGCTGGCGCCGCGACGGCATCCCCGCGGCCCACGAGAACTGCGGCACCGCCGGAGATCACCCCGACCAGGTCCTGGTGACCTGGAGGGCGTGGAACACGGCCGTCCCCGACTGGGAGACCGCCTTCGCGCACGCCCTGACCCGCAGCGTCTCGGCCGCCATGGACGTGGCCGGCGGCCGCCGCGACCGGGTCACCGGGGAGCGCGTCCGCCTCCACCCGTGGGACCGGGCCCTGAACTGGTTCGTGTCCTCGTACCCGCTGCTCGGGGGTCTCGCCGCCGGGCTGAAGATCGTCGCCGACGCAGAACTGGCCCGCGCCCAGGGCATCGACATCGCCGCCGTCAGCGCGAGCGCCGGGGAGATCTACGTCAACCCGCTGCGCAGCTTCGCCGACGGGGAATGGCGGTTCATCCTGGCCCACGAGATGCTGCACGCCGCCCTGCGCCACGGGGAGCGCCGCGGCGCCCGCGACCCGTACCTGCACAACGTGGCCGCCGACTACGTGGTCAACGGCTGGCTCGTGGAGATGGACGTCGGCGAGATGCCCGAGGGGCTGCTCCACGACCCGGCGCTGAAAGGCCTCTCCGTCGAGGAGGTCTACGACCGGATCACCTCCGACCTGCGCCGCATGCGCCGCCTCGCCACCCTGCGCGGCAAGGGCCGCGGGGACATCCTGGGCGAGCCGCTGCCCCACTCGGGCAGCTGCCCGTACACGGACCTTGACGACTTCTACCGGCGCGGCCTGGTCCAGGGCTTCGACCTGCACGCGTACGGGGAGCGCGGACTGCTGCCCGCCGGGCTCATCCAGGAGATCCGGGCGCTGGCCCACCCGCCGGTGCCGTGGGACGCGGCGCTCGCCCGCTGGTTCGACGAGTACGTGCCGCGGCCCGTGGCCGTACGGTCCTACGCCCGCCCGGCCCGCAGGCAGGCCTCGACGCCGGACATCCCGCGCGCGGGCCGGTACTTCCCGCCGGAGGAGACCGCCCGCTGCACCTTCGGCGTGGTCCTCGACACCTCGGGGTCGATGAACGCCGCCCTGCTCGGCAAGGCGCTGGGCGCGATCGCCTCGTACGCGGAAGCCCGCGACGTACCGGCGGCACGCGTCGTGTTCTGCGACGCGGCGCCGTACGACGCGGGCTATCTGCCACCGACCGAGATCGCCGGGCGGGTCCGGGTCCGCGGACGGGGCGGCACGGTTCTGCAACCGGGCATCGACCTGCTGCACCGGGCGGAGGACTTCCCGCCCGGGGCGCCGGTCCTCGTGATCACGGACGGCGGGTGCGACACCCTGCGGATCCGGCGCGAGCACGCCTATCTGATCCCGCAGGGTGCCTCCCTGCCGTTCGCGCCCCGAGGGCCGGTCTTCCGACTGACCTGAAGGTTTAGTCGAGGTAGTCGCGCAGCACCTGCGAGCGCGACGGGTGGCGGAGCTTCGACATGGTCTTCGACTCGATCTGGCGGATGCGCTCACGGGTGACCCCGTACACGCGGCCGATCTCGTCGAGGGTCTTCGGCTGGCCGTCGTTGAGGCCGTAGCGCATGGAGACCACGCCCGCCTCGCGCTCCGAGAGCGTGCCCAGAATGGACTGGAGCTGCTCCTGGAGGAAGGTGAAGGAGACCGCGTCGGCCGGCACGACCGCCTCGGAGTCCTCGATGAGGTCACCGAACTCGCTGTCGCCCTCCTCACCCAGCGGGGTGTGCAGGGAGATCGGCTCGCGGCCGTACTTCTGGACCTCGATGACCTTCTCGGGGGTCATGTCGAGTTCCTTGCCCAGCTCCTCCGGAGTGGGCTCCCGGCCGAGGTCCTGGAGCATCTGGCGCTGGACACGGGCCAGCTTGTTGATGATCTCGACCATGTGGACGGGGATGCGGATGGTGCGCGACTGGTCGGCCATGGCACGCGTGATCGCCTGCCGGATCCACCAGGTCGCGTACGTGGAGAACTTGAAGCCCTTGGTGTAGTCGAACTTCTCCACGGCGCGGATCAGACCGACGTTGCCTTCCTGGATCAGGTCCAGGAAGAGCATGCCGCGGCCGGTGTAGCGCTTGGCGAGGGAGACCACGAGGCGGAGGTTGGCCTCCAGCAGGTGGTTCTTGGCCCGGCGGCCGTCCTCGACGAGGATCTCCAGCTCGCGCTTGAACGCGGGCTTGTGGTCCTCCTCCTCTTCGAGCTTGTACTCGGAGAAGAGACCGGCCTCGATGCGCTTGGCGAGCTCCACCTCCTGCTCGGCGTTGAGCAGCGGCACCTTGCCGATGAGCTTGAGGTAGTCCTTGACGGGGTCGGCGGTGGCGCCGGCGACCATGACGGTCTGGGCCGGAGCGTCGTCCTCGTCGTCGTCGGACAGGACGAAGCCGGCGCTGCCGCCCGTCTTGGGCGTCTCCTTCTCGTCGCCCTCGTCCAGGTCCTCGGCCGCCCAGTCCTCGCCCAGGGCGACGGGGGCGTCGCCCTCGTCGCCGTCCTTGGCGGTCTTCTTCGTGGCGGCCGTCTTCTTCACGGCGGTCTTCTTGACGGCGGTCTTCTTGACCGTCCGCTTCTTCGGCGCGGTGGCGGCCTCTGCCGCCACCTCCTCCTCGGTCCCGGAGGCCGACGGGTCGGATATCGCCGCGGCGGGGGTGGTGGCGGCCGTCTTGCGCGCACCGATGAGGCGCGGCGGGGCGGCAGCCTTCTTGGCGACGGTGCGCGCCGGGGCGGCGGCCGCCTTGCGCGCCTTCTTGGCGGGAGCCTTCGTGGCGGGGGCGGCACTGACGTGCAGCGCGACGCCCTCCTCGTCCAGGACCTGGTTCAGGCTGCGCAGGACCCGCTTCCACTGGTCCACCGGGATGCGGCCGGCCTCGAAGGCCTGGCGCACGTCATCACCGTTGATGTGACCCTGCTCGCGGCCACGCTCGACAAGCGCGACCAGGGCCTCGGATTCGGCGATCTCCGTGGGGAACGTACGGGACGGGCTGAGCGACACAAGGAGCCTCTCGTTGCGAACAGATAAGGGGTGGCGGGACATCATCGCGCGAACTCGGGAAACAGACCCGAGGGGGGTCTGTATTCCGGGCCGCACGAGGACACCTGTCGGTTCATCGCATGCCCGAGTAGATTCGTTACGCGCTGAATTGAGTGACCTGCGCCACGCTGTGACCGGGGGGCCGGTCGCGGGTGGTCGCGTCCGTCCGTTTTGTCAGCCCGTTTTGCGGGCCTCGATGAGAAAACGGGCGGTGTGTGCGACGAACGGGCCTTCGCGCTCGATCTGTTCGTGCAGCTCGCGCAACCGGTCCCGATGCTGCCCGACCGTGAAGCCCGGCACCATCCAGATCACCTTCCTCAGAAAGTAGATCACGGCTCCGATGTCGTGGAACTCCGTCCGCAGCCGCTCGGAGCGCAGATCGACCACCTCCAGCCCCGCTTTCGTGGCCTCGGCGACCGCGTCGTCGGGGTGCCGGCCCCGCCGGACCTCCTCCGGCTGCGGGCCCAGGAAGTACTCCACGAGCTCGAAAACGCTCGCCGGGCCGACCTGCTGGGAGAGGTACGTGCCGCCGGGCTTCAGCACCCGCGCGATCTCCTCCCACCAGATCGTCACCGGATGCCGGCTGGAGACGAACTCGAAGGCCCCGTCGCCGAACGGCAACGGCGGCTCGTCAAAGTCCGCGACCACCACCGCGCCCAGCGGGTGAAGACGCCTTGTCGCTTTATTGATGTTTGGCGGCCACGATTCGGTGGCCACCGTCAGCCGGGGCAGGGGCCCGGCTCCGGCGAGCACCTCTCCGCCGCCGGTCTGGATGTCCAGGGCGGAGTCGACCTGTGCCAGGCGCCGCGCCAGGAGGCGCTGGTAGCCCCAGGAGGGGCGTTGCTCGGTGGCGCGGCCGTCGAGCCAGGAGAAGTCCCAGCCGTCCACGGAGACGGATTCCGCTTCGGCGACGAGATGGTCGAAAGTGCGCGTCATGTCTCGATCGTCCCAGGTCCGGGCCCGGTCATCCACCGGATTGCCGGGCGCGGGCCCCGCCACGGCCCCTGCCGGTGACCCGCCGGGGGTTCGCCTACACTGGGCGGCGGGCCGTGACTGGCGTTCGGGTGGATCACCACCGGGGAGCGGCCCGGCGTACGCCCGTACGTCGACTGCCGCGCGCCTGGGCGAACCGCGATCCCGCAGCGACGCTCAGGAGCCCCGATGACAACTCAGACGACTGCCCCGACCGTTTCCACCACCCCGGCCGTTCCCGGCGCCCAGACCGCCCCCGGAGCCCACGGCGACCAGCCGGAGCGGACCGCCGTGCTGATGGACGGCACCGCCCTCGCCCGCCGCATCTCGGAGCAGACCGCCGAGTACGCCGCGAAGATCACCGAGCGCACCGGAACGGCCCCCTGTCTGGCGACCGTGCTGGTCGGCGAGGACCCCGCGTCCGTCACCTACGTCCGCATGAAGCAGAACCGCTGCGCCAAGGCCGGGATCACCTCCCGCCACGTGGAGCTGCCGGCCGCGACGACCACCGAGGAGCTCGTCGCCACCCTGACCGCGCTCTCCGAGGACCCGGAGATCAGCGGCATCCTGCTCCAGCACCCCGTCCCGCACCACATCGACGAGCGCGCCGCCTTCGAGGCCATCGCCCCGGGCAAGGACGTCGACGGGGTCACCATGCACTCCTTCGCCGCCATGGGCTTCGGACTGCCGGGCTTCGTCTCCTGCACCCCCGGCGGCATCATGCGGCTGCTGGCGGCCTACGACGTGGACCTGACCGGGAAGCACGCCGTGGTCGTCGGGCGCAGCGCGATCCTGGGCAAGCCCGCCGGGATGCTGCTGCTGGAGCAGAACGCCACCGTCACCTACTGCCACTCCCGCACCGTGGACCTGCCGTCCATCGTCCGTCAGGCGGACGTGCTGGTCGCCGCCGTGGGCAAGGCCGAGTTCATCCGCGGCGAGGACATCAAGCCGGGCGCCGTGGTCCTGGACGCCGGCTACAACGAGGGCAACGTCGGCGACGTCCACTTCGAGTCGGCCGCCGCCCGCGCCTCGCTGATCACCCCGGTCCCGGGCGGCGTCGGCCCGATGACCATCGCGGTGCTGCTGGAGCAGACCGTGCAGGCCGCCGCCGCGCAGGCCGGCCTGGCCCTCGCGGACCTCTGACCCGCGCCCCGCTCCCCTCGGTACGACGAACGCCCCGGGCCCTTCGGTCCGGGGCGTTCCGTTTCCCGCGGTAACGGGCCGAACGACCGATCCCGGTCCGGCGCGACAGGGCTCCAATGAATATGTGAAGCCTTCGATGGATATGCGCAAGCCCCCGGCGTTGGACGCAGCACCGGACGCGGCGGCGGTGGGCGGGAAGCGCCACCCGCGCGGGCTCGCCACCCTCGTCCTCGCCGAGCTGTGGGAGCGTTTCAGCCTCTACGGCATGGTCGCCATCCTCGTGCACTTCCTCGCCGCCTCCCGCGGCCACGGGGGCATGGGACTCCACGAGGGCACCGCGGAGGCCGTGGAAGGCGTCTACATGGCCATGATCTCGCTGCTGGCGCTGCCCGGCGGCTGGATCGCCGACCGGTTCCTCGGCGCCCGGCGGGCCGTCCTGTGGGGCGGCGTGGTCATCATGGCCGGCCACGTCCTGATGGCCGTCCCGAACCCGGTCTTCGTCTGGCCCGGCCTGGTCCTCATCGTCATCGGCACCGGCCTGCTCAAGCCGAACATCTCCGCGCTGGTCGGCCGGCTGTACGCCGCCGACGACGACCAGCGGCGCGACGCCGGCTACTCGATCTTCTACATGGGCATCAACCTCGGTGCCGTCATCGCCCCGCTCGTCGTCGGCTACCTCGGCGAGGAGGTCAACTGGCACCTCGGCTTCGGCGCCGCCGCCGTCGGCATGGCCCTCGGCCTGGTCCAGTACGTCCTGGGCGGTCGGCGCCTGTCGGAGCAGCTGCGCGCCGAGCCCGTGGTCCGGCTCACCCCCGCCGAGCGGGCCAAGGTGCGCAGGTCCTCCTCGTACGGTCTGGTCTTCACCGCCGTACTGGTCACCCTGCTGGCCGCCTCGCACGCGCTGAGCATCGACAACATCACCTTCGTGCTGACGGTCGTCGCCGTGGTGGTCCCGGCGGGCGTGCTGCTCTCGATGTACCGCAGCCCCAAGATCGACCGGGTCGAGAAGACCCGGCTGCGGGCGTACGTCTGGCTCTTCCTGGCCGCCACGCTGTTCTGGCTGGTCTACGACCAGATGGGCAACGAGCTGAACCTGTTCGCCGCCCAGAAGACCGACCTGTCCCTGTTCGGCCGGCACATCCCGGCCAGCTGGACGCAGTCGCTGCCCTCGCTGTTCGTGATCATCCTGGCCCCCGTCTTCGCCGCCTTCTGGGTGCGCCGGGGCAAGCACATGAGCACCCCGTTCAAGTTCGGCGTGGCCCTGCTGCTGACCGGCGCCTCCTTCGTGGTCATGTCGGGCGCCGCGGCCATCGCCTCCAGCGGGGTCAAGGTTTCGCTTATGTGGCTGGTGGGCGTGTACGTGATCCAGGTGATGGGCGAGATGTGCCTGAGCCCGGTGGGCCTCTCGGTCACCACCAAGCTCGCCCCGCGGGCCTTCACCAATCAGATGATGGGCGTCTGGTTCCTCGCCGCCGCCACCGGCGACGCGATCGGCGCGCAGCTGCCCCGGCTCGACGCGGTCATCGGACAGAGCTGGAACTTCCTGTGGCAGGGCGCCATGGTGATCGCGGCCGGCGCGGTCATGGTCTTCTTCACCAAGCGGCTCAAGGTCCTGACGGGCGAGGCGGCCGCGGCCCGCGAAACGGTGGCGGTCGCGGCCTGACCGGGCCCCCGCACGAGGCCCGCGGTCAGGAACGCGTGGCCCGGTTGCGGGCCCTGGCCACGATCGGGGAGGTCTGGAACGCGTGGGCCAGCTCGGTCAGCGGGCGGGAGTCCAGACGGTACGCGCCTGGGAAGTCGGGGTGGGCCCCGGCCGCGGGGGCGGTCTCCTGGCCGGTCTCCTGGCCGGCCTCCGCACGGTGGACCTCCGCCCGGTCGGCCTCCGCACGGTGGCGGCAGGCCGCCGCCAGCATGGCCGCGTCCGACACGAGGGCGGCCTCCTCCTCGGACCGGCCCTGAGCGCGCGCGGCCCCGTACGCCTCCTCGCGCACGGCGGGGTCGAACCAGCACCCGAGCGCCAGGATGCCGTCGTCGATCACCGATTCGCGGTGGACCAGCCGGATTCCGACCGGTGACCACCAGGTCAGCGGCACCGGCCGCAGCCCGCCCGGCGAGAACCCGCGCAACGCCGCCCAGAGCGGCCGCAGCCGCCGGTAGCGGCAGTAGTCCTTCCACGGAGCCGAACCGCCGACCAGCGGCACCAGGAATCCGGCGCCCACGAACAGGGCCGCCGCCGCGGCCAGCGGCGGGGCCACGGTGGTGGACAGGTGGTCCAGGTCCCGGCCGCTCCAGCGCGCAGCCATCGCCGTCCACTTCGCAGCAAGGAAGGCCAGGTCGAAGGCGCCTCCCAGCATCAGCAGGGCGAGTCCCGTACGGAGCGGGCGCAGCGGCAGCATCGAGGGGGACAGGCGGCGCAGCCACTTCCGGCACAGCACCGTGAGTGCGGTGCTGCCCACGGTGTGCGCCGTCAGATAGCAGATGATCATCTCGCGCAGGAACGGCGTGTGGGCGTAGTACGTGTCCATGTCGCGCAGCCGCTCGACGGGAGCCTCGCCCAGGGCGAACAGGGTCACGATCGCCACCACCACCGTGCCGTACGCGGCCACCGTCAGCCGGGTGGCCCGGCGCACGACGGCGGCCGGGGTCCCGCTCCAGTGCAGGATCACCACGACACAGGCGCCCGAGAAGGCCGTGAGCAGGCTGTACACCAGGGGAGCCGAGAAGTTGACGACGCCGGTCAGCCGGTTGACGGCCACGATCGTCGGCGGCGCCGAGAGGATGACCGCGAGCGACCCCCCGACGAGGAGCGTGCACACGGCCCGCATCAGGGGCTGCTCCCAGCCCCGTCTCAACGTCGGCGCCTTGACGATCAGCACCGCGGCGATCACCGCGCCCGGAACGTAGAGGACGAGGCTTTCGGTCATCGCGCCTGGCCGGCGGGGTCGACCGGTCCGAGGGGGCCGCCGGTGCCGGCCGGCCCGTCCTGGTCCAGACCCGCCACCGTCCGCTCGGCGGCGGTCAGCGGAGCGGCCTTCAGCGCGCCCCGGTCCGAGGTGCGCAGCACCTCCCAGACCACCCCGGGGCGGATCCAGTAGGTGGGCGCCCGGTTCATGGTGATGACCTGGAGCAGGGCCGCGGTGAGCGAGGCCTTGGTGGTGGCGCCGGTCATCAGCCGCTCGACGTATCCGTTGAGCAGCCCGGCACCGGCGCGCGGCTTCATGCCCGTGGCACCCGGGTACAGGATGTCCTGCGAGGTGGCGAGGTCCCAGGCGACGGCCACCTGCGGGGCGATGACACGCTGCGCCTCGAGGCCGATGCCCGCGTGGGAGAGGCCCTTCGCGCGCAGCAGCGTACGGACGGCCAGGAGGCCCTGGGCCGCGACCGTCATGCCCTGGCCGTAGAGCGGGTTGAAGGTGGCGACCGAGTCGCCGACGGCGAAGAAGCCGTCGGGGAGGTCGGCCTTCTCGAAGAAGATCCGGCGGTTGGCTGTGCCCTGGGTGACGGATACGTCGGTGAGCGGCTTCTTGCCTTCGAGGAGTTCGCCGACGATGGGGTCGCGGACCCCCTTGGCGAACGGGATGAAGGACTCCGGGTCGGCGGTGGGCTGGCCGCCGCGGGTGCCGGACAGGGTGGCCTGCCAGCGGCCGTTCTCGATCGGGACGATCGTCGCGGTCTGGCCGGGTACGGGCACCCGGGGGTCGGACTGGACGTTGATGATGGGGAAGCCCAGGGCGTGGGCTCCCTCGGGGGCTTCGAAGATGCGGGTCGCGTAGACGAGCCCGGAGTCCACCCCGGCCTCCTTGAGGCCGCTCACGCCGAGCGCCTCCAGCCAGCTGCGGGCCCGGGAGCCGCGGCCGCTCGCGTCGACCACGAGATCGGCGGCGATCAGGCGGTTCTCCTCGCCGGGCGTGTCCGCCCGGACCCCGGTGATCCGGGCTGCGGTGCCCTCCAGGCCACGGACCCGGCTCTGCTGCAGGGTGGTGACGCCGGGCAGCCCGATGACGCGGGAGCGGACCACCGAGTCGAGGAGGTCACGGCTGCAGGAGATGTTGAACTGCATCTCTTCGTGGCGCGGCAGCCAGCCCTGGGCGGTCTTGGAGACCAGGTCGGTGGGGAGGCTGCGGCGGAAGGCGCCGGCGGCCGTCCAGTCGTCGGTGATGCCCGGCAGGATCTCCTCGATGGCGCGTGCACCGCCCGACCACAGCAGGTGGGTGTGGCGGGCCTGGGGAAGTCCGCGGCGGGGCTCGGGACCCTCCGGCAGGGTGTCCGCCTCGATGATCGTGACCGTCGCGTGCTCGGCGAGGACGGCGGCGGCGAGCAGACCGGCCAGGCTGCCGCCGATGATGACGGCGTGCCGCGGCGGGGAGGAGGGCGGGGAGGAGTGAGTCATCGTGTGGTGCTCTCTGTCAGGGCCGTGCGAAGGCGCATCGGCTGAGGAAGGACGTCGGCGGGAAGGCGGTGGTCAGCCGCCGGGTGTGGTCGTCGGGACCGCGCTCAACGTCCCCAGCCGAACGAGCTCTTGATCCGTTCGACGGCTTCGGGGACCTGCTCCTCCCGCGGGGGCGGAAGGAATGCCTGGAGGATCTTGCCGAGGTGCAGCCCGAAGGTCTCCGCGCGGATCTCCGCCGGATCCTCCCGGTCGGCACGGGCGGCCGTCTGCCGGACGACCGAGCCCAGCCCGCGGTCGGAGCTCAGCAGGTCGCAGAGGGTGCCGTGGGGGCCCGTCAGCCGGGCGGCCACCGCCAGGCCGGGGCCGTGGCGGCCGCAGGTGCCCTCGTCCACGTGCCACAGCTCGTGGGAGGCGATCACGAGCTGGTGCTCGGGCCGGGTGCGCTCCTCGATGACGAGGAGGTCGCGGTCCTCCATCCCGAGCCACAGCCCGCTGGCGGTGTCGGGCGGGAAGGGGGCGAACCGGAACTCGACCCTGCGTCCGCCGCGGACGCGCCCGTAGGCGGTGCAGAGGCTCCCGATGATCTCCGCGGCCCCGGCGGGAGGGGTCAGGCGGGCCGCCGCCAGCAGGTCCTCGCCGAGCTTCCGCATGGCCCGTGTGGTCCTCATCGTGCTCCCCCTTCGGAACTGCGGTCGATGCCATCGGCGCCGCCCGGCGGACGCGGTACGGCCGGGCGGCCCAACTGTCCTTCCCGCGCGAGCAGATCGTCCAGGTGGTCCGCCAGCGACTTCCAGCCGTCCGGTGAGAGCCGGCCCGCCCGGGTGACGATGCTGCGCACGTCGTGCGCCCGCATCACGGCGAGCATCGGGTTCTCGGCGGGCCGTTGCGCGGATTCCAGTTCGCCCTCGATCCCGGCGAGGCAGGCGGCCAGCGCCTCGGCGTCACCGGCCATCAGGTAGCCGCTCTCGACCCCGTAGAAGCGCTGGATTCCGGCGGCCGCCGCGAGGTTGGGGAGCCCCTCGCCCTGGGTGAGGCGGGTCAGCGACTGTCCCGAGGCGCAGAAGGAGCCGGCGATGGCGGAGAGGGAGTGGGCCTGGCCGTCCTCCCGGGGGCGGGTGCGGCGCAGGTGCTCGAAGCGGCGGCGCACCTGTTCCTTGAGGGGGAGCCGGGGCGGTGTGCCGTCGAGAGTGAGCCGGATGTCCTCCGGGGTGATGCCGGTGAGGTACGAGAGGCGCTCGAGGTCGTCCGTGGCGCCGTCCGCCCGGCCCCCGGGCCCGGTCGTGGCCAGGGCGCGTTCCACCGCGCTCTTGCTGTCGGCGAGCAGGAATCCCGGGTAGACCCCGAAGAACCGCTGTACGCCGGCCGCATGGCCGAGCCGGGGCAGTCCGGTGCCCGCGTTGAGCGGGCCGAGGGAGGCGCCGGGGGCGTCGAAATCCTCGGCGATCGCGGCGAGCGACCACTCCCTGCCGTGTTTGTCGCGCCGGGTGGCGCGCAGCCGCAGGAAGCGCTGGTGCACCCGTTCGCAGAGCGGTGGCTCGGCGGCGGTACCCGCCAGCACCGCAAGGACGCGGTCCGGGGCGACCCCGGACAGGTGGCTGAGCCGCTCCACGGCGAGCACCCGTGCCGGGTCCTGGCCGTGTCGCTCCGCCGACGCCACGACACGGGCCCAGGCCGCGGTGAGGTCAGGTCGGTCGGCGGCTCGCACCAGGCGTTTCTCCGTCAGTAGAGAGAAGGTTCGATGTGGTTGCTCTGCGTGAAGCCTATCCCCCTACTTAGTGGCCGAACAGGAGTACCCCCCACCTTTCTTTCCGTCCGACTCAAAAAAGGTGGGGCCTCCGCCCGCCGGAGGGCGCCCATTACATCGGAGGTAATCGACCCGGCGGGGGCTCCGGCGTCACAGTGGAGGCATCGGGTTCCGGGGCCGCGCACTCGGCTCCGGGGCCCGGGTCTTCCGTACTCCACCAGCACGATCGACCCTCGACGGAGGCTGATCCGCCATGTCCGCAACCCTGTTCACCGCCGTAGCCCGCACTGCCGTCCCGCAGGCCGCGCTACGCCGGTTCCTCGCCCTCGACTCGGTCGTCACCACCGGCAACGGGCTCGCCTACACCGCCTTCTCCGCGCCCCTCGGCCGGCTGCTCGGCCTCGGGCAGGGGCTGGTGCTGGGGCTCGGGGTGTTCCTGGTGCTCTACGGGGCGGGCGTCGGTCTGCTGGCATCGCGCCGGCAGCCCCCGGTCTTCCCCGTCAGGCTCGTCATCGAAGGCAACTACGCCTGGGCCGCGCTCAGCCTCGTCGCCCTCGTCGTCTGGTTCACGCCCACCACCGCCGGGGCGGTGTGGATCCCGGCGCAAGCGCTCACCGTCGCCTCCTTCGCCCTCCTCCAGCAGCTCGCACTGCGCGCGGGCTCAGGGCGACAGTGACCGCAGGTACTTCACCGTCGCCGGGTCGGCCGGCAGCAGGGTCTCGATGGCCAGCTCGGCGACCGTCACGTCCATGGGGGTGTTGAAGGTGGAGATGGAGGACACGAAGGAGAGCAGGTGCCCGTCGTGCTCGATCCGCAGGGGGAGCGCGAGGTATGCGACGGCCCCGTCGGGACCGCTCTCGTCGGGCCCGCCCTCGTCGGGACCCGCCGAGGAGGGCAGCGGATAGGCCGACACCTCCTCGTACAGCGCGCGCAGCGGCGCCGAACGGGCCAGTGCGATCTGCCGCTCCATCTGGGCCAGCAGGTGCCCGCGCCACTCGCGCAGGTTGCGGATCCGGGGGGCGAGGCCCTCCGGGTGCAGGGTCAGCCGCATCGCGTTGAGGGGGCCGGCCAGCAGGTGCTCCGGCAGCCCCTCCATCAGCATCAGGATGCCCCGGTTGGCGGCCACCACGTCGTACGTGGCGTTCACCACCAGCGCCGGATACGGCTCGTAGCCGGCCAGCAGCCGCTCCAGCCCCTCGCGCAGCACCTCCATCGAGGGGTCGCCCAGCGGGGTGTGCGCGTACCGGGGCGCGTAACCCGCCGCCACCAGAAGGGCGTTGCGGTCCCGCACCGGGACGTCCAGCCGGTCGGCGAGCCGCAGCACCATCTCCTCGCTCGGCCGGGACCGGCCCGTCTCCACGAAGCTGATGTGCCGGGAGGAGGAGTCGGCGCGGCCCGCCAGCTCCAGCTGGCTGAGCCCGCGCCGCTCCCGCCAGGTGCGCAGCAGGGCGCCTACCGTCACTGGCGCAGCAGTCGTCATACGGCGACGTTAGCTCAGCCGGGAGGTCGCAGCCCGATCACCCCGCGCCTCGGCCCCGCGCCTCCGCCCCGCATCTCACCCGACGTCGAGGATGTTCCGCAGACCGAGACGGTAGCGCCACAGGTCGTGCCGCTTGGCGGACTCCACCTCCGGGGCCCGGTACAGAGGCCGCACCGTGCACCGGGAAGCCGTTGAACCGTCCCTGTCCAGGAGGGAGTTGACCGCCGCCCGGGCCGAGGCGTTGGCCCCCTCCATCGTCGCCAGGTCGATGTCGACGGACACGTAGTCCCCGCTGAGGAAGAAGTTCGGGATCCGGGTGCCCGCGCTCGGCCGGTTGTGGAGGGTCCCGGTCGGATGGATCAACAGCTGGTCCTGGTTGGTCGGATGGGGGGTGCCGATCCCGTCCACCCCCGGGTCCAGGAACCACGAGTGCAGCTTTCCGTCCGAGAGCAGGGTCTTGCCGGTGTCGTTGAGCGAGGCCTTCAACTGCGCCCACACCTCGCGGGCGACCTCCTCGCGGGTGCACTGCTTGGCCGTCTTCCCGTAGAGGATCCCCGGCTTGTCCCACTCGGAGATGTCCACCGACAGGCAGTCCACGGCCGCGCCGTCGCCGTAGTCGGCGGGGAAGTCCCGCGACGGCCAGTGCTCGGCCTGCTGGATCGCCGTCAACGACCAAGGCGAGTCGATGCAGTTGAGGTGACCGTGTACGAGGGGTGCGCGCTCGGTGAGGTAGAACTGGATGCCGGTCATCCAGTCGGTCTGCAGCAGGTCGCACCGCCCGAGCATCGGGTCGGCCGCGCGCAGCGCCGGGCTCCAGGTGCGGCGGGCGTGCTCGACGGGCAGCGCGCTGACGTAGTGGTCGGCGGTGACGGTCCGTACGGCTCCGGTCGGATCCTCGACGAGGACCCCGCTCACGCGACCGTCCCCGTACCGGACCTCGCGCACCGTCCACCCGATCGCGAACTCGACTCCCAGCGAACGCAGATGGGTTTCCCAGGGGTCGATCCACGCCTCGTTGGTGGGCAGGTTCAGGATGCGGTCGGGCGGGCCGTCCGCGCCGCGGCCCAGCAGGTTGAAGACGAAGGCTTCGCCGAGCGTGCCGACGGTACGGGTCGAGGCCTCCTCGGCCTTGGTGGCCACGATGTTGCGGGTGACGCCGATGGCGAGGATCCGCTGGTACTCGCTCGACATCCGCGCGGCCCGGGTGAACTCCCACCACGGGGTGCGCTCCCACTGCTCGTTGCGCCTCTCGTCGCAGCTGGTGAGGAAGACCAGGGCGCGGTCGACGAAGTACGCCGTCTCGTGGAGCGGGAGGCGGACCAGCGACTGGAGGATGCCGGTGAGGGCCCGGCGCAGCTCGTCGGGGGTCAGTTCGGCGGGGGAGTGGTCCGGCCAGGGGATGGGTGCGCGCAGGTCCTCGCGGCCGGCCGCCCGGGCGAACATCATCTCGCGCGGGGCGACCAGGTTGTCCCAGACTCCGTTGGCGTTGCCGGGGAAGGGGATGCGCCGCATCGTGTCCGGCAGGTTGTGGTAGATCCCCGGGATGAAGCGGAAGCCGTGTTCGGCGGGGAGCGGGCGGCGCCCGCCCCGGGCGCTGCCGGGGACGTCCATGCTGCGGGCCTTGCCGCCGAGCGCCCGGCGCTCGTACACGGTGACGGCGTAGCCGCGTTCGGCCAGTTCGTGCGCGGCGGTCAGTCCGGCGACGCCGCCTCCGAGGACGGCCACGCGGCGTGCCTGCCCGGCCGCGGCGGATCCGGTGGCGGCCTCGGCCGGGGCCGCGAGGCTCCCGGCGGCCGATAACGCGCCCGCGGTGGCCGCGGCCCCCGCGATGAACGTGCGCCTGGAGTTTCCTGTGCGCGTCACGGTGATGCTCCTCGATGTCGTCGGCACCCGGCGGTATTACCGGTGGTAACAGTCACGTCCGGCGCAGGAGCATAGGGGCGGCGCGATGGTCACGGAAGGCACGGAAGTACCCGCACGCACTATGGCGCGAAACCTTCCCTCCGGCCCGAGCTGTGGGAACCTTGACTCCACGTCAGGTCAATCGGGCAGTCGTGTACGCCGTGTACGGGGAAGGAGCCTGCGGATGTCGAGAGAGCCGCTTTCGCAGAAGGAGATCGAGGACCGGCTGAGGGAACTCCCCGGCTGGGCCTTCGAGGACGACCGGATCATCCGGACCTACCGGCTGGGCAGCCACTTCGCGGCGAGCGCGCTGGTCAGCCATATCGCCAGCGTGCAGCAGGAGTTGAACCACCACTCCGACCTCACCCTCGGCTACGACACGGTCCGCCTGTCCGTGAACACGCACGACGCCGGAGATTCCGTCACCGACGCCGACTTCGCCCTCGCCGAGCGCGTCGAATCCCTGGCCCCCGCCCACGGCGCCGCCTGATGCCGGAAGCACCACCGATGCCCCTGCCCATGCCGAGACCGCTCCTCGACTACGACGCCGAAGCCGAGGCCTACGACGCCACCCGCGGCGGGGTCCCGCGCGCCGAGGCCGCCGCCGCGGCGGTCCTCGGCCTGCTCCCGCCGGACGCCGTCACCCTGCTCGACCTCGGCTGCGGCACGGGCATCGTCACCACCCGCGTCGCCGCCGGCCGCCCGGGGCTGCGCGTCCTCGGCGCGGACACCTCGTACGGGATGGCCGCCATGGCGCGCTCCCGGGGGATCCCGGTGGTCCTCGCCTCCGGGACCCGGCTCCCGTTCCGCACGGGCTCGCTCGATGCGGTCAGCGCGGTCTGGTTGCTGCACCTGCTGCGCTCACCGGGCCTGGTGGCCGCCGTGATCGCCGAGGCCGGGCGGGTGCTGCGGCCCGGCGGGGTGTTCGTCACCACCGTCGACAAGGACGCCGCCCACGACGTGGGCAGCGATATCGATGCGGTGCTCGCCGAGCACCTCACCGCGAACCCCGCCGACTCAGCGCAGGCCGTCACCGGCCATGCGGCCGCGGTGGGCCTGCACCCCGCCGGCGAAGCCCTCTTCACCGGTCACGGCCAGGGCCGCACCCCGCGCGGGGCCGCGCAAGCGCTGCTCGCCGGGCGGTACGCCTCCCGGGTCCACCCGCGCGGGATCACCCCGCGCGAGCTCGCGGACCGGCTGGAACTCCTGCCCGGACCGGACACCCCGCGCGCGGAGCCGACGTACCGGCTGCACGGCTTCGTACGGGGCTGACCGGCCGGGGCAAGGACGGGGCAGGGTCGGGGGCAGGGGAGGGGCGACCGGGCGACTGCCGGGTGCCCCTGCCCCGCCCCGCCCCGTACTCAGGCGGGCTCCAGGAGCCACCACTGCGCCGGGGAGTCGGTGTCCTCGCACTGCCGGGCCCGGCCCTCGGCGTCCGCCTCCAGCGGCAGGCCGCTGATGGCGGCGATCAACGAGACCACGCCGGGGTCGTCGAGGTGCTCCTCCACGACCCACTCCTGCGCCCCGAAGGCGTTCGCCTTCCACACCTGCACCCGGGTGCCGCTCTCGGTCGAGGCGTTCGCGACGTCGAGCCGCTTGCCGTTGTGGACGCTGACCAGGTGGAAGATCCCGCCGCCGCTGTGCACCGGCGTGATCTCCCATTGCCGGGCCGCGGCCGGCTCTCCGTCCGGCCCGACCCAGACCCGGTTGCCGCTCTCCACCTGGAGCAGCAGCCCGCTCGCGGCATTGCGGATCCGGTAGACGCCGTCGGGCGCCTTCGTCCCTCTCTTCGGGTCGCTCACGGGCGGCTCAGTAGTCGAACTCGGCCGGGTCGGGACCGATCCGGCGGCCCGCCCCACCCGCGCCGAGCGCGTCCAGCGCAGCCACGTCCTCGGCGTCCAGCTCGAAGCCGAAGACGTCGAGGTTCTCCCGGATCCGCGCCGGGGTCACGGACTTCGGGATCACGACGTTGCCCAGCTGGAGGTGCCAGCGCAGCACCACCTGCGCGGCCGAGCGGCCGTGCTTGGCGGCGATCGCGGTGACGGCGGGCAGGGTCAGCAGGTCCTTGCCCTGGCCGAGCGGGGACCAGGCCTCGGTGGCGATGCCCAGGCGCGCGTGCAGGGCGCGCAGCTCGGTCTGGGGGAGCAGCGGGTGCAGCTCGATCTGGTTCACGGCCGGGACCAGGGAGCTCTCGGCGCCGAGCCGTTCCAGGTCGGCGGGGCGGAAGTTGGACACGCCGACGGCTTTGGCGCGGCCGCTCTCCGCGATCTCCTCGAAGGTCTTCCAGATGGCGAGGAAGTCGTCGCGCATCGGGCGCGGCCAGTGGATCAGGTACAGGTCGATCTCGTCGAGGCCCAGCTTGGCGAGCGAGGCGTCGAACTCGCGCAGCACGTTGTCCCGGCTCCAGGTCTCGGACTTCCCGTTCCACAGCTTGGTGGTGACGAAGAGTTCCTCGCGCGGCACTCCGGCGGAGGCGATGGCCTTGCCGGTGCCCTCCTCGTTGCCGTAGATGGCGGCCGTGTCGATGCTGCGGTAGCCCGCCTCCAGCGCGGTCCGGACGGCCTGCTCCGCCTCGGCGTCCGGAACCTGCCAGACGCCGTAGCCGAGCTGGGGCATGAGCGTGCCGTTGTTGAGCTTGATGCCGGGGACCTGGTTCACGTCGGTCGTTCCCTCTGGTCGTCGCTGGTGCGGGTGCTGACTGCCGGTACGGGCGCCGGCGAGCAGGCCCGTACGACCGGCGACAACCGGGCACCGGCGTGGCCTATTCCCGCCGTACGGGTGAATCCGTACGGCGGGAACAGGGGGCGGGGGCCTCGGGCGGGGGCTCGGCCGACCGGTCTACGCCCCCAGGTACGCCTCCCGGACCAGCGCGTTGGCCCGTACCTCGGCGGCCGTGCCCTCGGCGAGGACGGTGCCCAGGTCCAGGACCACCACCCGGGTGCAGAGGTCCATCACGAAGGCGACGTTGTGCTCGACCAGCAGCACCGCACAGCCCTCCTCCTCGGCGAGCCGGCGCACGACCGCCGCCAGCTGCTCGCGTTCGGGCGCGGACATGCCCGACGCGGGCTCGTCCAGGAGCAGCACCCGGGGCGGATCGGCCACGGCGCGGGCCAGCTCGACCATCCGGGCCCGCCCCACCGGCAGACCGCCGGCGTACGAGTCCCCGAGCGCGCCGATGCCGCAGTCGGCCAGCACCCGCGCGGCCCGCTCCCGCCGCTCCCGCTCGCGGCGGCGGCGGGTGGGCCAGGCGACCAGATCGGCGGCGAGGCCGCCGCCCCCGCCCCGCCACTCCTGCGCGACCAGGACGTTGTCGGCCACACTGAGCTGCCCGAACAACTGCTGGCGCTGGAAGGTCCGGCGCATCCCGTGTCGGGCCCGCCAGACGGGGGAGCGCCGGGTGACGTCCACCCCGTCGAGCAGCATCCGGCCCTGGTCGGGCCGCCGGATCCCGGACAGGACGTCGAACAGGGTGGTCTTCCCGGCGCCGTTCGGCCCGATCAGCCCGCACACCTCGCCGGCCCGGATCCCGAGGTCCACGCCGGTCAGCGCCTTGACCCCGCCGAACCGGACACTGATGCCGCGGGCTTCCAGCACGTACGGGGCTTCGCCCGCGCTCATGTCGCCATCCCCAGGTAGGCCTCGGTCAGCCGGTCCGCCTCCACCTCGGAGCGCGGGCCGCACCAGGAGACCCGGCCCTGCGAGAGGTAGGCGACGGTGTCGGCGATCCCGAGGATCTCGGCCGCCTTCTCCTCCACCAGCAGCAGTGCGGTGCCGGCGGCGCGGAGCTCCATGAGCAGCCCGTACACCTCGTCCACCACGCGCGGGGCGAGCCCGAGGGAGGGCTCGTCCGCGATCAGCACCCCGGGGGGTCGCTGCAACAGTGGTGCGAGCGCCAGCATCTGCTGCTCCCCGCCGGACAACGACCCGGCGTGGACCGTGCGTCGCTCGCGCAACCGGGGGAACCGGTCGTAGACGGCGTCGCGTTCGTCCGCGTCCCTCAGGTAGAGGGCGAGGTTCTCCTCGATGCTGAGCGAGGGGAAGATCCCCCGGCCCTCGGGAGCGAGCAGCACCCCCGCCCGGGAGCGGCCCACGGCGCCGTCGCGGGTGGCGTCCCGGCCGTTGACGCGTACGGTCCCGCCGGTGACCGGCAGCGCTCCGGCCGCCACCCGGCAGGCGGTGCTCTTCCCGGCCCCGTTGGGCCCGAGCACGGCGAGGATCTCGCCGCGCCGCACGACGAGGTCCACCCCGTGCAGCACGAGCCCCCCGTCGTACCCGGCGGTGACGCGGCGCAGCTCCAGGGCGGGTGGCTCCGCGGCCGTTTCCGGGGTGGCCCCCTGCCGGGTGGGCTGGGTGGGTGCGGCCGTTTCTGAGGTGGCCGCCTGCCGGGCGGGCTGGGTGGGTGCGGCCGTTTCCGGGACGGCCTGCTCCCGGGCGGGCTGGGTCGGAGGCGGCCCGGCTGCGGACGGTTGCCCTGCGGGCGGCACGTCCCCCACCCCGCCCCTTCCCGAAA